>SKPT01000567.1 GCA_007119405.1 Phycisphaeraceae bacterium | reverse complement strand
GCCGTCGTCAATGCCCTCGAACACCCAGCCCCACGGCCCCGGATGCACGCCGCCCATCGCCTCAAGCTCGGCGATCTGGGCGTCGTCGATGCACACCGGCCCCAGGCCGCCCGCCATCGTGAACGACTGGCTGTAGTGCAAGAAGCGCAGCGGAAAGAGCATGATCGAGTCGAAGCCGCACGCCTTGAGCGCCCGCACGTTGGCGACGTAGTCGATGCCGGGATCCGCGACGTAGCCGGTGAACGCCATGAGCGAGCCGAAGACGTTGGCGACGCTCGGTCGGTCATCGATCTTCTCGTCCCAGCTCGTGAAGCGCCCCTGCTGCTGCGCGAAGGCGCGGTAGCAACGGGCCACGTCCGTCACCGCGTTGTCGACCGGGTACAGCCGCATCACCCGCTCGCCCCAGCCCGCGACGGGGCAGGGCGTGTCCTCGAACGCGAGCCAGAGCCCCTCGTCCGTCTCGCCGCAGTCGATCGACCACCCGGCGAGATGCTCCGGCACCAGCGCCAGGCCGGCCCGCTCGCCCAGTAGGGCCGCCACCCCCAGCGACGCGTTGCGATGCCCACCGCGCTCGCATCGAAAGCGCCACGCGCTGCCGCTGCGCCGCACCAGCGCGCCCTGGTACGAGGGCACAAGCAGTTCAAGGCCTCCCTCCACCGGCACGAACCGCCCCGGCCACGATGCGGCCGCCACGCCCTGGCCCGTCACCGACTGCACCACCGCGACGTGGTCGCGCTCGAGGCGCCACATCACGCGCAGCGTCGTCCCCGCCCCCGCCCCGACTGCGGCCAGCGGATGCTCGGCCACCAGGGCTGCATCGCCCGCCGGCGCGACGCGGCCTGGTGGCAACCCGACACGTCGCGCCTGCTCACCAGCGCCGGCGAGCGATACCCATCGACTCGCCGGCTCGAGCCGCCAGCGGCAGCGACGCTGCTTGTCGACCAGCTCCGCGGCCAGGCCATCGTCCGATATCGCCAGCCAGCAACCGGTGCTTTCCAGTTCGGGCATGAGCCAATCGTACCGCCACGCCGGCGGTGACGCGCGCCGCGGCGTTGCTCGGGTGGGCCTGGCGTGTCAGCATCGGATCAGCGGGTGACGACCGGCTCGGCGAGGATGGTCCAGCCGGGCAGGCGCTCGAACTCGTTGTAGAGCATGGCGGGGGTGGCGCGGTTGGCGGCGAGGGGGATCGGCACGACGGGTGGGCTGCAGGTGGCGCCGGCGGCGTTGTAAGCCTGGACGGCGAACTGCGAGCAGAACGAGGAGCTGACGCCGGGCTGGCCGTCGCTGCCCCAGAAGCTTTCGCCCTCGCCCTCGCGTGCGGCGATGTTGCGGTTGAGGCGGTTGTCGAAGCCCGCGCCCAGCGCCTGGGCCAGGCCATAGCCGCCGAAGTTGCGTCCGCCGGCGTAGGCGGGCACGTCGCCGACGCGCATGCGGGCCCAGGTCGAGGCGATGTGGGCGGCGATGGCGGCGAGCTCGGGGTCGGCGGTGTAGCGGCCGACGCGGTAGTGGAAGTTCACGCCCTGGTTCATGAGGTCGGTCAGGACATAGCCGCGGCCGCTGCTTGTGGACTCGGCGATCGTGCCGTGGCCGACGTAGACCGCGGCGTGCACGTAATTCGAGGCCGGGCCCTCGTTGGCGGTGACGCGGCGGATGAACCAGTGGGTGAAGCCGCCGTGGCTTCGTTTCAGCAGCACGTCGCCCAGGTCCAGGTCATCCGGTTGCAGGGACATGGTGCACCTCGTTCGGGTTGTCATAAAGACGCGGGCATCAGGCGCCACGGCTTGCCGCTTTGCCGACAAGCCGTGGCACCGGCATCCCATTCGGCGTGCCGGCCCCGGCCGCACCCGCCGTGCCGAGGCGGCGGTGAGCGGCGGCCTCGACGCACCATTGTAATCTCAGGGTGGCGCGTTCCATAGCGCAACGTGCGGCGAGCCCCGGCCGGCGTCACCGTCAGGTCATCAGCGGCGAATCATCCGGTGTCACGGCAGCGCCGGCGGCGCAGCAGCGCCAGGCCGGCGAACGCGAGGGTGACGGCGGTGGCGGGCTCGGGGACGTTTGGGCCGTCGACGAGCAGGCTGACGAAGGCGGCGACGTCGCCGGTGTCGAAGACGCCGTCGCGGTTGATGTCGCCGGTGCCGATCATGGTGGCTTCGCTGACGTTGAACTGGGCGATGTAGGCGGCGGGGTCGGTCAGGGCGAGGACGAAGGCGGCGACGTCGCCGGTGTCGACGACGCCGTCGTGGTTCATGTCGCCGAGCAGCCCGGCGACGGAGAGCTCGACGGTATTGACGGCGCTGCTGTGGTGGCCGGCCTTGAAGCCGCGGACGCTGAGCACGTGCTCGCCCGGGCCGACGAGAAAGGCGCCCGTGTAGAGCGGCGAGTCCTCGGTGGGCGTGGAGCCGTCGAGGGTGTAGCGGATCTGGACGTCGTCCTGATGGGGGGCGAGCAGCTCGACGGAGACGGGCTCGTCGAACGTGCCGCCGCCGAAGGGGGCGATGAAGGGCATCATGACGGCCGGGCCGTCGCGGAAGGCGTTCCACATGGCGTTGACGAAGCCGCTGCCGTAGTGCCCGGAGTCGGCGTTGGAGCCGTGGAGGTGGGGGTAGCGGCCGACGCCGTCGATCTCGCCGTCGCCGTTGGCCTTGTAGGGATCGGGCAGCGTCCAGGCGCCGTGGTTGACCCAGCGGTCGACGTAGTCGAGGTACTCTTCGTTGTCGAAGATGTCGCGCAGCTCGGGCATCAGGTGCAGGGCCAGGGCGGCGCCTTTGAAGGGCATGGAGTTGCAGCAGAACTGGTAGCTGCCGCCGGGCGTCTGCCCGCCATCGATGTAGCCGTAGGGATCGCGGACGGTGCGTGAGCCTGAGCCGGTGTTCTGGTTGAGCCAGTACATGGACTCGGACCCGGGGTGGCCGAAGAGCGTGGTCATGGCGTTTTCGGTGAACTGGACGGAGCCGTCCTCGTGGAAGGTGTTGGCGGGGGCGCTGAGGATGTCGCTTTTCATCTGCTCGTCGCCGAGCATGACCGCGGCGAAGACCATGGGGAGCTTCCGGCCCAGCGCATGGCCGCCGTTGGGGGGCCAGGTGGTGCCGTTTTGCATGGCGCCGTAGAGATCCAGGCCGTACTGCACGTAGTTGACCAGCAGGGGCATTTTCTGCTCGACGGGGTCGTCGAGCATGAGCCGCAGGGCGGTAGCGCCGCTTTCACGCGCGGTTTCGGCACCGTAGTCGTGCATGTTCTGGCGGGGTCGATACTGTCGGCCCTGCCAGCCGCCGTTGTGGTCGACCTGCACGCGCTCCCAGCGTCGGACCTGGCTGTCGAGGTTGGGGCGGCTGCCGGCGTAGCTGAGGCTGGGCAGCAGGTCGAGCTGAAGGTCGTTGGTGGAGTAGAAGGGCTTGTCGTGGCCCATGTACCAGGGGCGGAAGAGGGTTTCGCCGCCGTCGACGGGCGCCTCGTCGAGAACGGTGAGCACGGCCATGGTTTCGAGCTTGGCGACGTCGCGGCTGGAGTAGCGCGTCGCGGGCACGCCGCTGGGCCAGTGTCCGACGCTGATGGCCTTGAGGATCGACTCGCCGCCTCCGGCGTCGTAGGGCAGGCTGGGGGCGAGGCTGGCATTGAAAGAGGTGATCTCGTTGTCCCAGCTCTGGGCGTTGGAGGTGGGGTTGACCATCCAGCCGTTGGCGGTGCCGGTAAAGCCCGGGCTCATGCCGGTGATGTTCACCGCCCCGCCGGGGGTGGAAGGCGCAACCCAGTAGTCGCCGTTGGCGAACTGGCCGTAGGTGTAGGCCTGGTCGAAGGAGAACGTGATGCCGTGCTGCGTGATCTCGTCGGTGGTGCCCAGGATCTGGGCGTGGGCGGGGCCGGCCAGCCACAGGGCGCCGAGGGTCAGCGCGAGGCGCGCAACGGTGACGTGGCCGGGACGATCATGGCTCTGCCGCATCGCTTACTCCTCCTCGAGTTGTCACGCCGGGGGCAGCGCGGCCGTGAAACGGCTCAGGCCGGCTGCTGGGCGGGCTCGCCCGCGTTGTAGACGAGCGGGAAGGTCTCGCCGGTGATCGGCTCACCGTCGTTGACCTCGATGTACGGTTTCATCAGGTGGTTGCCCGCGGCGTGGAAGCGGGTGCGCTCGGCCATGTAGTGCAGCGCGATGGCGCGGCGGGGCCGGCCGGAGCGGTTGGCGTGCGAGCCGTGCCACGTCAGCGGGTGGTGGAAGTGGACCCAGCCCGCGGGGACGGGGCAGAGGACGCGATTGACCTCGTGGCCCTGGAAGGTGGTGGGGGTTTCGTCGTAGCTGGGGACCTTGCGCAGCTCGTCCATGACGTTGCCCCAGGTGTGCGAGCCGGGCACCATCGACATGCAGCCGTTCTCTTCGTCGACGTCGTCCAAGGCGACCCAGACGGTGATCTGGGCGTCCTTGGGCTCGAGCACCGGCCACAGGGGCGAGTCCTGGTGCCAGGGGTTCACCCCGCCGGTGCCCGCCGGCTTGTACTGGATCTGGTCGTGCCAGATGCGAAGCTGGCGGGCGTCGATGAGGGTGGCGGCGGCCTCGATGAGGCTGGGGTTGAAGGCGAGTCGGCGGAAGGCGTCGCTGGCCTGCCAGATGTTGACGATCTGCCAGACGGGGGCGGCCTCGTCGCCGGCGAGGTTCTGGATGGAGACCGGCCGGGGCCCGGGGCCGGGGTCGTCGCTGGTCACGCGGGCGAGCTCGTCGCGGAGCTCGTCGACCTCGGCTTCGGTGAGCACCTGCCAGCCGAGGGTGAAGCCGTCGCGCTGAAACTTGTCGAGCTGGGCCTGATCGAGCATGAGGCGAATCTCCGTCGGGTCCTGGGCCGGGGGCTGTGGGTGCCATTGTACCGGCCCCGCGGCGCAGGCCAAGGCTTTGGCGGGGGGCCGGCAGCCGCCGAGCCAGGTCCGTGTCGGCGCCGGGAGGCGGCGAGGCGGGTCTCGCGCTGCCTCCGCCCCTGCCGGGGCGGGGGGCCTTGCGGCGTCGGAACCACGGGTTCCGCTTCGCTCCACCCGTGGCTACATGCCGGCCGCCCCTTCGCGGCTGCACTGGCGGCGGTGCGCTGCGGGGCTCGCGGTGTGCTGCGGGCTGCGGGGCGGCATCGCCGAGGGCGCTGCGGAGCTGGAGCGGTGGCGGTGGCGGCCGATT
>SKPT01000074.1 GCA_007119405.1 Phycisphaeraceae bacterium | reverse complement strand
TTGAGTTGGTCGAGCAGCGCCAGCGCCAGGCCGCAGTTGTGCGCCTGGTGCTCGCCGCGCAGCGGCACCGCCAGGTGCTCGAGGCGGCTCGTCTCCGTGGTCACGCACACCCGCGTGTGCGGGCCCAGCTCGCGGTTGGCCTCGAAGCGGTAGGAGAAGTCGATCTGCTCGCCCGTGAACGACAGCGGCGCCCCGACCTTCTCGGCGACCTCGCGCAGGGCGGCGCCGACCTCCGGGTCCTGCTCGACGCTGATCGCCGCCACGCCGGGCTTGAAGATGCCCGCCTTCTCGCGGGCGATCATCGCCAGCTCGGCGCCCAGGATGTTGGTGTGGTCCAGGCTGATGCGCGTGATGCCGGTGGCCAGCGGGTTGCACACCGTCGTGCAGTCCAGCCGGCCGCCCAGGCCCGTCTCGAGCACGGCCACGTCGACCGCCTGGTCGGCGAAGTGCTTGAACGCCGCGGCGGTCATGATCTCGAAGAACGTCGGCGGCTGCTCGCCCAGCGCCTCCTGCTCAACCTCGGCGATCTGGCGAAAGATGTCGGCCATGTCGCCGTAGCTGATCATCTGCGCGTTGATGGTGATGCGCTCGCGCAGGTCGATCAGGTGGGGGCTCGTGTACAGCCCCACCGCGTAGCCGCACGACTGGAGCATCGACGCGAGCATGGCGCAGGTCGAGCCCTTGCCCTTGGTCCCTGCCACCTGCACACACTTGAGCTCGGCGTGCGGGTTGCCCAGCGCCTGGAGCAGCCGGCGCATGCGGGCGAGGTTGAACGTCTGCTCGTTGTAGCGCACCAGGCGCATCCGCTCGTGATCGACGTGATCGTAGAGCCAGCGCAGCGCCGTGGTGTAGTTGGTGATGTCCGCGGCCTCGGCGGGCTTGGCCCGGCTGTTGCGCCCCGAGGGCGTCTTGCGGTGCCGGCTGGCGGGGCGAGCCTCGGATGACCCTGTTTTCGTCGTGGTGGCAGAGGAGGAGGGCATAGAGCTTTACCTTACCGGAATGCGGGGGACTGGTCAATAAGTATGTTATATGGCTGTAGTAATGAAGTTATAGGGCCCTGGCCCGCCGACAGCGGCGCAAGGCGGCAACCAACGCTCCTTCCTGGTGCAAGCGAGGCTCCGCCCGCCGGGGCTCAGCCCTCGGCGTCAGCCTCGGGCTCGCCGAGCAGATCCGGGCGGCGCTCGGCCGTGCGCCGCCGGGCCGCGGCGCGACGCCATTGCTCGATCCGTGCATGGTCGCCCGAGAGCAGCACGTCGGGCACCTCCCGGCCCTGCCAGGCGCGCGGGCGCGTGTAGTGCGGGTAGTCCAGCATCCCCTGCAACTGCTGCGAAAAGCTCTCCTGCGCCGCCGACTCCTCGTGCCCGAGCACGCCCGGCAGGAGGCGCACCACG
Source organism: Phycisphaeraceae bacterium (assembly GCA_007119405.1). The sequence goes on along the minus strand of SKPT01000074.1, from coordinate 3,766 downwards.
GCGTCGATGAGCACCATGGCCGGCAGCTCGCCGCCGGAAAGCACGTAGTCGCCGATGCTTATCTCCTCCAGGCCGCCCGGCTCGCCGCGCAGGGCCTCCAGGACGCGCTCGTCAAAGCCCTCGTAGTGGCCGGCCAGGATGATCAGCCGCGGCTCGCGGGCCAGCCACTCAACCATCACCTGATCGAGCCGCTTGCCCTGCGGCGTCATGTGGATGCGCCGCGCCGGGCGGGGGTCGGCGGCCTGCGCCGCCTGGAACGCGTCCCAGACCGGCTGGCACTGGATCACCATCCCCGGGCCCCCGCCGTAGGGCGACTGGTCCACCTTCTGGTGCTTGTCCCGCGTGTGGGCGCGGATGTCGGTCAGGTGGTACGCCACCGCCGGCGGGCGCACCCGCGACGGGTCGGCCGGGTTGGCGGGGTCGGGGAGGGGCTCGGCGGCGCGCTTGAGGATGCTGCTGCCGAGCACGCCGGCGAACATCTCGGGAAAAAGCGTGAGCACGTCGATGCGCATGGGGTCACGCTCGGGGAAGAGGGACACCCCCTCCCTTCGGGAGGGGGCAGGGGGGAGGGTGCCTGCGTGCGGCGAGCGTCCTCGGCCATGCCTGCGTCGACGTCGGCCGGCGACGCCCTCCCCCAGCGCCTCCCGGAGGGAGGGGGGCCTGACGCCGGGTGCCACTGACAAGCGGAGTCTGCGGAGCTTGTCAGTGGCACCCGGTGCAGAGGCCCGGCATCGCGTTACGCACTGACAAGGCCGAGGCCGCCCTTGTCAGTGGCACCCGGCCGGCGACGGCTGACCAGGCGATATCACGTTGACGCCTTCTTGCGAGGCGCCGGGCTCTTGACCTCGACGCCGCCCTTGCGCAGCAGGGCCGCGACCGTCTCGCTGGGCTGGGCGCCGACGCTCAGCCAGTACTCGACACGCTCGCGATCGAAGTGGTACTGGTTCTTGTCATCCTTGGCCATGGGGTCGTACCAGCCCAGGTCCTCGATGGTGCGGCCGTCACGCTGGGCGCGGCGGTCCATGGCGGTGATGCGGTAGGAGGGGCGGTTGCGCCGGCCGAGGCGCTTGAGGCGAAGTCGAACCATGATCGATCTCTCCGGGTGGCCCCCGTTGCCCTGGCGTGGCGGGCGGGGGGCGGTGGCCGTGAGCGGGTGCCGAGGCGGCCGATCCGCCGGGGCGAGTCGGGCAGTTTACCGCGATTGTGCGGGCACGGCAACGGGCATAACCCCCTGCCGGGGCCAGCTTCTATTGAACGCCGCCCCGGCGGGCTCTAGAATCGGTCGCAGGTGACCCGTGAACCGTAAGTGCGACAAGTGCGATCGCCCCGCGACGACCCACTCGGTGGAGATCGTCAAGGGGCAGAAGATCGAGAAGCACCTGTGCGACCTCCACGCCGCGGAGGAGGGCATGGGTGCCATCAAGGCTGCGCACACGCCGATCAACGAGCTGCTGACGAACTTCGTCAAGCACCACAGCGGCGGGGGCGGCGGCTCGGGCACCGGGGCGGGGGAGCTGGTGTGCGAGGCGTGCGGGATGAGCTTCTCCCAGTTCCGCGAGACGAGCCTCATGGGCTGCGCCGACTGCTACAAAGCCTTCGAGGGCCCGCTGACGCCGCTGCTGGAGCGCGCCCACGAGGGCGGGACGCACCACGTGGGCAAGGTGCCCCGACGGGCGGGCACGGGCGAGCAGAGGCAGGCCCAGCTCATGCGCATGCGCAAGCAGCTTGACGCCGCCGTCGCCGACGAGGACTACGAGCTGGCGGCCCGGCTGCGGGACGACATCAGGCGGGTCGAGCAGGAGGGTGCGGCATGAGTCTGCGTCAGATGACCGAGCACGCCGGCGAGTGGCTTCGCGGGGCCGGGCCCTACAGCGAGATCGTCATCTCCAGCCGCATCCGCTACGCCCGCAACATCGCCGGCTTCCCCTTCGTCAACCGCGCCAACCGCCGGCAGCGCCACGAGGTGCTCGCCTGCGCCCGCCAGCACATCCTGGCCAAGGAGCTGGCCGAAAACATCCTCTGGATCGACCTGCCCGAGAGCCCGTCGCTGGACCGCCAGCTCCTGGTCGAGCGCCACCTCATCTCGCGCCAGCACGCCCAGGCCGGCGACGAGATCCCCCGGGCCGTGGCCATCGACAGCGACGAGACCTTCGCCATCATGGTCAACGAGGAGGACCACCTGCGCGTGCAGGTGCTGCGCTCGGGCATGCAACTGACCGAGGCGTACGAGCAGATCGACCACATCGACGACGTGCTCGAGCATCGCCTGGACTGGAGCTACTCGCGCCGCTTCGGCTACCTGACCGCCTGCCCGACCAACCTGGGCACGGGCATCCGCGTCTCCGTCATGCTCCACCTGCCGGCGCTGAAGCTCACCGGTGAGATCGAGAAGGTTCGCCGCGCGGCCCGCGACATGCACCTGGCGGTGCGCGGCCTCTTCGGCGAAGGCTCCGAGGCGCTGGGCGACCTCTACCAGATCAGCAATCAGACGACGCTGGGCAAGAGCGAGCAGGAGATCCTCGCCGACTTCGAGCACACCGTCGTCCCGCAGATCATCGCCTACGAGCAGCAGGCGAGGCAGGCGCTCTTGAAGCAGCGTGAGGCTCAGCTTGACGACAAGGTCTGGCGGGCGTGGGCGGTGCTCAGCCACGCGCGCGTGATGGGCACCGACGAGGTCCTGCAACTGCTCTCGCACCTGCGCCTGGGGGTGAACCTGGGGCGGATCAAGCACGTGGACATCCGCGGGATCAACGAGCTGTTTCTGCTGACCCAGCCGGCGCATTTGCAGCGGATCTGCGGCCAGGAGATGGACGCGGCGACGCGGCGGGTGGCGCGGGCGAAGCTGATCCGGGAGCGGCTGGAGCAGGCGACGCGGTGAGCCGGGGGCACGCAGGCCCTGAGGCATGAAGGGACGAAGCAGAGCCGGCGGGCGACGCGGGGTTGCCGGCCTGCTGGAAAGGGCACGCCATGGCCGAGATCGATTGGCGCGAGCACATTACCGTGCAGGCCGACGTGTGCCACGGCCGACCCTGCTTCGCCGGCACGCGCATCCCGGTGTCGGTGGTGCTCGACAACCTCGCGGCGGGCACGGCGACGCAGACGATCCTGAGCGAGTACCCGAGCCTGAACGCCGTGCACATCAAGGCGGCCCTGGCCTATGGCGCGGAACTGGCGCGCGAGCGCATCCTGACGCCGGGCTCCGGCGCGTCGGCGGCGAGTTTCCGCACCCTGCCCGTGCCTTGAGACTTGCCCCCCTTCCGCCACCGGGCGATGATCGCCGCCATGGACGACTTGCAGCCGTCGCTGCTGGAACACTTCCTCCTCGAGCAGCCTTGGCCCGTCGCCCTGACGCTGCTGATCGTCGCGGCCATCCTCTTCAGCATCGGGGCCCAGCGGCAGCAGGGCAAGTGGCAACTCGCGGCCCTCGGCGTGGCCGCACTGGCGGGCTCGGTGGTGGCGCTGGCGTGGGCGGTGACGACCGATCGCGAGCGGGTGATCGCCGCCACGGACGAGCTGCTCGCGGCCACGGAGGGCGAGCTCGACAGCGCGGCGCTGGATCGGCTGCTGGCGCCCGACGTGGTGCTGACCGGGCCCGGCGGGCAGGTCTGGCTGGAGAGCGAGGCCATCGGCGCAACGCTGCGGCGGGCGGCCGAACGCTACGGGCCCGTCAGCCACAGCGTGCGCCAGCGCCAGGCGGGGGCACGCGATGGGCGCGGCCGGGTGGAGCTGGAGCTGCGCACGGAGCTGGCCGGTGGGGTGGGTGGCG
>SKPT01000128.1 GCA_007119405.1 Phycisphaeraceae bacterium | reverse complement strand
GGCTCGGAGACGGCGCTGTTCTCGCTCTCGCGACACAACCGCGCCCAGCTCGCCCGCTCCGGCTCGCTCGTCGGCCAAACGCTGACCACCCTGCTCGCCGAGACCCGCAGCCTGCTGATCACCCTCCTGCTGGGCAACATGACGATCAATGTCCTGTTCTTCGTCACCAGCTCCATCCTGCTCATCCACGTCGGCCGCACCGGCCTGCTGCCGGGCACCGCCGTGGCGGCCCTGAGCATCCTCCCCCTGCTGGCGATCATCCTCCTCGGCGAAGTCCTGCCCAAGCTCGTCGCCGCCCGCCTGCCCGTGCAATGGTCAAGCACCGTCGCCCTCCCGATGATGCTCTTTCACCGCCTCATCGCCCCCCTCCGCATCGCCGCCGCCCTGCTCGTGATCACCCCGCTGGCCCGGCTCATCGCCCCGAAACGCAAGCCCCCCGCCCTCTCGCCCGCCGAGCTCGAAGACCTGCTCACCCTCAGCCAGCGCCAGGGCGTGATCGACCCCGGCGAAGAACAGCTCCTCCAGCAGGTGCTCGACCTCAGCGAGCTGAAGGTTCGCGACCTGATGGTCCCCCGCGTCGACGTCCAGGCCTTCGACCTCGACAACGACCCCGCCCAGCTTCTCGACCTGATCCGACGCACCCGCCTGCGCCACATCCCCGTCTACCGCCACAACCTCGACAACATCCTCGGCCTCGTCTTCGCCCGGCAGATCCTCCTGCATCGCCCCGCCACCACCGACGCGCTGCAAGGCTACATCCGCCAGGTGCGATTCGTCCCCGAGCAGCAGCGCGCCGACGCCCTGCTCCGCGAGCTGCGCCGCACCGGCACCGCCTTCGCCGTCGTCGTCGACGAGTACGGCGGCACCGCCGGTATCGTCACCATCGAGGACGTCGTCGAGCATCTCGTCGGCGAGATCGCCGGCGAGTACGAGCCCACCACCGCCCCACCCGTCGAACGCATCGGCCCCGGCACCTGGCGCGCCGCCGCCAACCTGCCCGTGTACGAGTGGCTCAACCTCTTCAACCGCAATCCCGCCATGCTCGGCCTCGCCGAGCTCGAGTCCGTCTCCACCATCGCCGGCCTGATCATGGCCAAGCTCGGCCGCGTCGCCGAAAAAGGCGACCAGGTCCGCATCGGCAACGTCCTCATCACCGTCGAAACCATGCAGAAACGGCGCATCGACCGCGTCCTCATCCAGCTCAATCCCGCCGACCAATCCGAAACCCGAAATCCGAAATCCGAAACCGACGACCCGGAGGGCGCATGAACGCAGCCCTCGAAATCACCCTCTGGACCCTCGTCATGCTCGTCGGCTTCGCCGGCTCAGCGCTCTACTCGGGCCTGGAGACCGGCGCCTACAGCCTCAACCGTGTCCGCCTCCAGATCCGCCACCACCAGCGCCTGCGCTCCGCCCGCACGCTCCGCCGCCTGCTCGACGATCCCGTCAAGCTCCTGACCGCCCTGCTCATCGGCAACAACATCGCCAACTACATGGGCACCGCCGGCCTGTCCGTCATCATGGAGCGCGCCGGCCTCGGCCCCTTCCAGGCCGTCATCGTCAACACCCTCATCATCACACCCATCCTCTTCGTCTTCGGCGAAACCCTGCCCAAGGACCTCTTCGCCGCCTACGCCGACCGCCTCATGTATCGCCTCGCCCCGGTGCTCAACCTCTCGCAGCGCCTGTTCACCTGGACCGGCCTGACGCCCGTGATCGCCGGCTCCACGCGCCTGATCATGCGCGTGCTCGGCCAGGGCTCACGCATCAGCCCCTTCCACCCACGCCGCCAGGTCCAGCACCTCGTACGCGAGGGCGTGGGCTACGGCCTGCTGACCGACGACCAGTCCGCCATCGTCGAACGCGTCCTCAGCCTCACCGACCGCCGCGTCGGCGACGAGATGACCCCCTGGCGCGACGTGATCACCGTGCGCCTCGACGACAACCCCCACGTCCTGTGGCAGCTCGCCGACCGCACCAGCCGCTCACGCCTGCCCGTGCTCGACGCCGCCGGCCGCGTCGTCGGCGAGCTGAGCCTCATCGACGCGCTCATGCACGAGAAAGACCAGTGCCCGCCCATCGCCGAGCTCATGCACCCGCCGATCATGATCCGTGCCGCCACCCCGCTGCGCCGCGCGCTCGCCCAGCTTCAGCAGGGCAAGGTCGCGCTGGCGATCGTCACCGACGGCCGCGACCACCCCGTGGGCATCGTCACCATCAAGGACCTCGTCGAAGCGATCACCGGCGAGCTGACGACGTGGTAGAGGATGGAGGAAGTCGGGGAAGTCGGGGAGGGCGCAGACATGGGTGCCACTCAACGCCGTGTACTTCACGCGTGGCGGCCTGATGTAGGGTGGGTAGAGCGCAGCGAAACCCACCACGCTGGCCCTGGATTCCCACCGCAACCGGTGGGTTTCGCTTCGCTCTACCCACCCTACAACGAAGAATGCGGCTCACCCCGACGACGGCGCCTGCGGCAGCGGCAGGTGCAGCCCGACGTGGAACCCGCCGTAGGGCGACCGCCCCGTCTCCAGTCGCCCGCCCCAGATCTCCAGCCGACGCCGGATCGTCGCCAACCCGAACCCGCCGGTCTCGTGGCGCGGGCCCTCGTGCACGTGCTCGGACGTCGCGCGGGCCCCGCCCCCCGCGTCGTCGACCGCGATGTGAAGATGCCCCTGCTCATCGAGCTGCACCTGCACCCACGCGTGACTGCTGTTGGCGTGCTTGGTCACGTTGAACAGCAGCTCCCGCACCGCGTCGAACAGGAACACGCGCACCGCCTCGTCCACCACCCGCACCATCGCCGGCGTGTCCACGTTCACCTGCAGCTTGTGCATCTTCCGCATCCACCGCGCCAGCCAGTGCAGCGCCGGACACAGACCCTGGTTGAACAGCACCGGCGGGCTGAGCTCCGACGCGAGGTTGCGCGACGCGTCGATCGCCAGGTCCAGCAGCTCCAGAATGTCCTGCAGCGACGACTGGCCCCCGTGCCGGCCCGCCTCGACGTGCATCCGCGCCGCCACCAGGTACTGCTGAAGGTGATCGTGCAGCAGACGCGCCAGCCGCTGACGCTCCCGCTGCTCGGCATACGTCAGCTCCAGTGCCAACTCCCGCAAGCGGGCGTCGCGCTGCTCGGCCTCGGCACGCGTGCGCTGAACCTCGTCCGGAAGTTCCTGCGCCCGGGCCCCGTCCGACCTTTCCATCGTCAGGATCACCGCCACCACCGAGCCGTCGGCCTGACGCACCGGCGTGGCGCTGACGCCCAGGTGAATCGCCTCGCCTTCCGGATGGTGGTACACCATCGGCTCGCGACACACCGTCTCGCCGTCACGCAGCGCGCGGACGATCGGCCAACGCTCCGCCGGCAGCGCGTGCCCGGCCTCGTCGAAGACCCGTCCCTCACCGAAGACCCGCCACGCCTCGACCGGCAGCGCCGTCGTGCCCAGCACCCGCTCGGCGGCCGCGTTGCGGTTGACGATCCGACCCGTGGCCGCCTCGACCACCATCATCGGCACCGCAGCCTGCTCGAGCACCGCCTGGAGCTGGGCCCGCTCCGTCTCAAGCGCGGCCGTCTGTCGCTGAAGCCCCAGCCGGTCGCGCCGCGACGCGTCCAGCGCGTTGACCATCGCGTAGCCCGCCGCCGCCATGTCCGCCAGGCTCTCCAGCCGCCGGGCGTGCTCGCGGTGGAAGCGCACCTGCCGGTCGTACGACAGCGCCCACAGCGTGCCGAACGTCCTGCCCCGGACGCCCAGCGGCACCAGCAGCACCTCCTCCAGGTCCAGGTCCAGCCCGCGCAGCACCGGGTAGTAGCGCTGCGGCTGGTGGAACAACTGCGACCGGCCGGTCTGCACGACGACGTTGCACGGGCTCTGCATCACCGGGATCCCGCCGCTGATCCGCTCGGCATGCTCGCCGACGACGACCGGCCAGTAGAACGCCTCGCCCTCGTCCTCGTCCGTCATCAGGCTGATCCCCGCCGTCGGCGGCCCGGTCAGCTCCAGCGCCTCCTCGACCAGCCGGCGCAGGATTGCCTCGGGCTCGCTGGCCAACTGCCGCGCCAGCCGGGTCAGGGCATCGCGCTCGATCTGGTAGTCAGGCTGGGGGCTTGGCCGGGATGCCAGCTCCTCCGTGATCAGGACATCATGAAGATTCATTGTCGCCGGCATCCGCATTTTCCGCTCTGCTCGCTTGCTGGAGCCAACCACAGCCCGCTAAGAACATGGTAGTCCAGCCGCTGGGCGGTCCTCCCAGCGTTTGCGGAAATTGGGGTATTTCCGGTTAGCCGACCCGGTGTCGCGCCCGCCTCAGCGGATGATGCGCGCCCCGCCGCCGCCGGCGACATGCTCGAGCTCCGACAGCGTCACCTGGCTCGTGTCGCCGCGCGTCGACTGCAACAGCGCCCCGTGCGCCGTGCCCAGGTTCACCGCCGTCTGCGGATCCGCGCCGGTCAAAAACCCGTACGCGAAACCACTTGCAAAACCGTCCCCGCCGCCGACGCGATCCTCGATGATCAAGCGGTCGAACGTCGGGCCCTGGTAGAAGGTGTCGTTCTCGGCCCAGTACAGGATCGCCGACCAGTTGTTCTCACTCGCCGAGATCACCTCACGCAGCGTGGTGCCGATCACCTTCAGATTCGGGTAATCCCGCGCCACCTTGCGCACCATCTTCTTGTAGCTCTCGATGGGCAGAGCCTTGAGATCCTCGTCCGCGCCCTCGACCTCATACCCCAGCACCTTCTGGAAGTCCTCCTCGTTGCCGATCAGGCAATCGATGTGCTGCACCAGCGGCCGGGTCGTCTTGATCGCCTGCTCGCTCGTCCACAACTTGCCGCGGAAGTTCAGGTCGTAGGAGACGATCGTGCCCGCGTCCTTGGCGGCCTTGAGGGCCTCGGGCGCGACCTTGCGCGTCGTCTCGCTCAGGCACGTGAAGATCCCGCCCGTGTGCAGCCAGCGCACGCCCCGCTCGCCGAAGATCCGCTTCCAGTCCACGTCGCCCGGCTTCATGCGGCTGGTCGCCGAGTGACCCCGGTCGTACAGCGTCACCGACGCCCGCGGCCCGACGCCGACCTCGGTGAAGTTCAGCCCGATCCGCGCCTCGCGCCCGACGCCGTCGTAAGGCAGCGTCACCACGTGCCGCGTGTCCACGCCCACCGCCCGGGCGTGGTTGAGGATGAT
>SKPT01000480.1 GCA_007119405.1 Phycisphaeraceae bacterium | reverse complement strand
GTGGTCTCCTGGTGAGGTTGTTGCGAGAACAACAACATCTTCACAGGAGACCCTTTCATGCGCAAATCGTTGTAACGCGCGCTATGGCGCAGAGTTATGGCGTAAGTTCATGGCATTCCTTTTACACTCGAAATCGGCGCGTCGGCGCCAGACTTCTCCCTTCCCGGCGTTGAAGGCCGGAAGTGGAGCCTGAGCGATGTCGACGAGGCAAGGGTGCTCATCATCGTCTTCACCTGCAACCACTGTCCGTTCGTCACCGGCTCGCAGGACCGCGTCGATGCGCTCTGCCGCGAGTACGCGCCCAAGAGCGTCAAGATGATCGCGATCAACAGCAACGAGACGACGCATCATCCCGAAGATTCGTTCGAGCACATGGTCGATCGGGCGAAGCAGTTGGACTTGCCCTATCCGTACGTGCGTGACGAGTCGCAGGACGTCGCGCGCGCCTACGGCGCCCTGCGCACGCCGCATTTCTACGTCTTCGACGGCGAGCGCAAACTGCGATACACCGGCCGCATGGACGACAACCCGCGCGACGCGAGCAAGGTGAGCACGCACGAGCTCAAGGACGCACTGGACGACCTGCTCGCCGACCGGGCCGTCCGTGTCCAGTTGACGAACCCCATCGGGTGCAACGTCAAGTGGATCGGCAAGGACGCGCACTGGATGCCCGCCGAGGCATGCGACTTGGTCTGACCACGGAGCCGCTCAGCCGCTCGTCCGCCGGTGTGGCCGGGGCGAGCTTGGCCGAGGGACGCTGGGCGCATTTCTTGCCACGCCTGCCGGTAACACTCACGGGCACGGACCGAACCAAGTTTTCTGTGCGCGCAGAATTCGCCGCCGGACCGCCCCCTCCCACGCGGGTGGCCGTGTCACCCCAGCCGCCGGGCTACAAACCGCCGCAGCACGTACCGGGCCTTACGCTCGCGCTCCTCGATGCGGAAGCCGGCCTGGCGGACCATCGCCTCGATGTCGCGGTTCGGGCGGCAGCCGCCGGTCAGCCAGTTCCACGCCGGCTGGAGCCGGTCCTGAGCGCCAGCCCAAGAGGGGCCGCGGGCCCGCACATGCTCCAGCATGCGAAGCTCGCCATCCGGCGCGAGCACGCGGCGGATCTCGGCGAGGCCTTTCCGCGGCTGGTCCACGCTGCAGAAGACCCGGCTGCTGACGACCGTGTCGAAGCACCCGTCGGGAAACGGCAGCGCCTCGACCCCGTCACCGAGTTGGACAAGATCGTCGAGCACAGCACGCGCTATCACCGCATGGTCACCGCCTTCGAGACCGCGCTCGACGGGCGGGCAGACGCGGCGGCCGAGGACATCGACACGATGCCGATGGAAGACCCCACCGTCGACGCGGACATGCTGATGTGGCGGGCGATCATCCTGGCGCTCGCCGGCCGCGAGCGCGATGCCGCTACGTTGTTCGCCACGCTGCGTCGCCACAACGCCGGCTTCGTCGACATCACCCGGCAGCTCCGAGGCGCCGGCGTCGTCCCTGCGTTCGCGCTGCTGGACCGGATCCTGGACGAAGCATGAGCGGCAGGGGCGGCCCGGGGCTGGCCACGATCGCCAGGTTGGACTTGAGGTCCCGGGCGGGATGCGACGGCGGATTGGTGAGAGAGAAGCGATGAAGCGCCTGCACGGCTCGGGCGGTGACTTGGAGGAGGTACCCCGTCCGCCTGGCATGGCTCAATCTGGCTGGGAAAACCCTGCCGGTTCGACGGCGTAGAGGTGACGGACCTCCAGACACGCCACGTGTTCCCCCGCCCCCCCCCGGTACCATCACTTCATGCCGCCCGACCGCACCATCCTCCACATCGACATGGACGTCTTCTACGCGGCGATCGCCATGCACGAGCTGTGCCTGACCGCCACCGTGGGCGTGGTGTTCAACGAGTTCCTCGCCAAGCTCGCCTCGGGGCTCGACAAGCCCGATGGCCTGACCGTCATCAACCACGACAACCTTGACGACGTACTGCTGTCCCTGCCCGTCGAACGCCTCTGGGGCGTCGGCCCCGCCACCCTGACGAAGATGCACCACCTGAACCGCACCGAATCCAAGGCCCTGGTGCTGCACTGGCCCCACGCCGCTGAGCTGCTCATCTTCCACCCCCGCCCCCATCACCACACCGGCCACCACACCCGCCATCATCATGGCGATGCGCGGGGCGGGGATGATGACCGCCCGCTGCTGAAGCGATACCCCAAACTCGACTGGTGCATCCTCGCCGACCGCTGGCCGGAGCCTCGCCTCTACCTCAGCGTCCGCGGCGGGACCATCGACGCCCCGCACACCCATCGCGACCTGCTCAGCTTCAACCTTCTGCGCGACGGCCAGCCGCTGATCACCAACGCACCCGTCGACGAATACCTCGACACCACCTTCAGCCCGCGGCGCGATGAGCTTTTCGAGGTCAGTTCGCAGTCCAAGAACACGCTGCTAATCAACGGCGTGGGCGTGGCGGCGGGCTCCAGCGTCTTGACCGAGACGTTCGCGAACCTGGCGCGGGGCGAGGGCGAGCTCACCGGGTCGCCGGCCGTGCGGCTGGACGCCAGCGACGCGATGGGCACGATGCGCGACGGCCCGGTGGCCAAGCGATGCCTGCGCCTTTTCGTGATGCTCGGCGGCGAGGCGGTGCTGGTGCTGGACCGCATCGTGCTGCCTCACCCCGGCCGGGCCGAAGCCCGTCTGCTCAGCCCCGCGCCGGTCAGCGTCGACGACGCCCACGCCACGGTGCTCGGCCAGCGCGCCGCGCTGCACGGCCGCTTCGCCGCGAATGTCCCGGCCCACCTGCACACCGCGCTGACCGCGCCGACGACACCGGGCCCATCTCGCCACATGCTGCGCTGGTGCACGAACCGGCTGCACACCGACATGGTCCTCGGCACGCTGTTGGCCGCCGAGGAGCCGGCCGCGCTCACGCTTCACGTCGATGCGCGGATCCACATCCACGCCCGCACCGGCGAGCACGTCCACGAACTGTGCTTTGACGATGAACTTCGGCCGGCGTGATCGAAATCACGGCGTTGAGTGCCACTGAAGGAGTTCTCACCAACAGGAATGTCGGATGCGTTTTTGGGTGCCATACAGCACCCTTCGGGATACTGTGTGGCACCCGCCGGACTCACCCTGCGATGGAGAGCATCTGCGCCTCGCCCATGTCCTGGGCGGGCAGCAGCAACTGGCCCCCAAATGCTCGTCGATGGCGCGGGCGGTGCCGCGGCCTTCGGCGATGGCCCAGACGATCAGCGACGCGCCGCGGCGCATGTCGCCGGCGGCGAAGAGGCCCATAGGGGAATGGGCCTATATATTTCGGGGGGATTGATGACGTGCTACTTCGGCGTTATGCGGTCGATTGAGGCTGAACGGCTTTGGGTACTTCTCGAGTTGACCTGGATCTGCAAGCCCTTTGGGTGGCGACCTATAGACTTGCACCTCCAGAATACCAGCCCGGCGTGACCTGCCGCGATCCGGCTGCCACCGCGGCGTGCCACCGCCTTATACTGACGGTTTCATCTGACTCAAGGACACACTCATGCCCGACCTCGCCCAGACGCTCAAGCAGGAGATCCGCCGCCTGGCCCGCTCGCAGATCAAGACCGAGACCGCCAAGCTCCGCGAGGACAGCGCCCGCTACCGCCGCGACATCGCTGAGCTGAAGCACCAAGTGGGCGAGTTAACGCGTGAGGTCACGTTCCTTCGTCGCCAGGAGCAGAAGCGTGTCACGGCACAGCCCGCGGCGGAGGCGGCCGAGAGCGTGCGCTTCTCGCCGAAGTGGCTCAAGGCCCACCGGCAGAAGCTGGGGCTGTCCCAGGAGGACTACGGCAAGCTGGCCGGCGTCAGCGGTCTGACCATCTACAACTGGGAGAACGCCAAGACGAAGCCGCGACAGCAACAGCTCGCCGGCTGGGCGGCGATACGGGGCCTGGGCAAACGCGAGGCGATGAAGCGGCTGGAGTTGCTGGGGCAGTGAACGCGATCGCAAGGTTCGCGAGACGACGCCCGCGGCACGGCCCCCACTCAAGGAGCAACCACATGCAACATCGCAAACTCGACAAGACGGGATGGAACGTCTCGGTCATCGGCTTCGGCGCCTGGGGCATTGGCGGGCAGTGGGGCGATGTCGAGCGCGCCACCGCCGAGGCCACGCTGCGCGCCGCCCACGAGGCCGGCATGAACTTCTTCGACACCGCCGACGCCTATGGCGTGCCGCCGGGGCTCAGCGAACAAATCATGGGCCAGACGCTCGCCCCGATCCGCGACCAGATCCTCATCGCGAGCAAGGTGGGCAACTGGGCCCGCCGGGCCGGCCACGCGCTGAGCTACAGCTCGCCGCTGCACGTCGTGCTCTGCTGCGACGCCAGCTTGCATCGTCTGCGGACCGACCGCATCGACCTCTACCAGTGCCACATCCACGATCTCCAGGAGCCCGACGTCTTCCTCGAAGCCTTCGAGACGCTCAAGAAAGCCGGCAAGATCCGGGCCTACGGCATCTCGACCAACCACCTGGACGTGGTGCAGCGGTTCAACCGCGAGGGCGCGTGCGCGACGGTGCAGCTCGACTACAGCCTGCTGAATCGCCAGTCGGAACGCGAGCTTCTGCCCTACTGCGAACAGTACAGCATCGGCACGATCATCCGCGGCCCGCTGGCCAGGGGCGTGGCGGCGGACAAGTTCACCGCCGAGACGCGCTTCGCCGACACGGTGCGGCAGGGCTGGAACGAGGGCGAGGCCCGCGAGCAGTTCCTGCGCGACCTGGCGACGGTCGGCAAGCTGCGGTTCCTCAAGCGCGATGGCCGCGACATGGCCAAGGCGGCCCTGCAATTCGTGCTCAGCCACGAGGCGGTGACCACGGCGATCCCCGGCGCCAAGAGCCCGGAGCAGGCCCGCGCCAACGCCGCCGCGGGCGAGGCCGGCTCGCTGACGGGTGAGGAACTGGCGAAAGTGCATGAGGTGACGGCCGCGTGAGCACGCGGGGGCTGTTGTCACACGGCCGGTCTTCATGGATGGTCACCGTTCGCCGCACCGAAATCACACACCACGCGTGACTCGGACATGGGATCACTCCTGTTGATCGAGTCTCGACGACGGCCGCCTGGGCCCGCCACTCACCCGCTGTCCAGGCCGCGCTGCTCGCGTTGCCGGGCCACCTCGATGCTGTGCCTGGCCCAGGGCT
>SKPT01000387.1 GCA_007119405.1 Phycisphaeraceae bacterium | reverse complement strand
GTGCGGATGATGTCACGGTCGCAGAGGCGGCGGACGTAGTCGACCTCGAGGCCGAGGACGTCGGCCAGCTGGCGGATGGTGAGGCCGGGCCCGTTCATGCGGCCTCCTGCTCGGCGCGGGCCTTGGCCTCGGCGCGGGCGCGTCGAAACGCCACCTCGAGCGGGTCGGTGGCGATCCATTCGCGGCTGGGTTCAAGCGGGGCAACGGGTAGCGGCTTCGAGCTGGCGCCGATCCCGGCGGGTGCGGTGCTGGCGAGGCTGCCTAATGCGGCAGCGCCCTTGCGGGTCGTCCTCACGAGCACCGCGTGGCCGAGTGCGACCTCGGCGGTGAAGGCTGCCTTGCTGTGGCGGAGGCGATCCATCGCTTGCGGCCAGACGAAGCGCGGTACCAGCCTCCTAAACGTCAATGCCGACTCGTTGCCGGCCACGGTCAGCGCACCTCGCGGATACGGCCGGGCGCGCCGACCGCTTCATCGTGTGTCAGTTGGTCGCGGGTGTTGGTCTGGCGGTGCCGTCTGGCGCGGCGTTCGTGGTCGGGTGGCTTGAGCGGGCGGTCGCTGTGGTGTCGCTTCGCCGTCATGCTGGGCCCTTCCTGCCGTTGTCGAAGGCGGCGCGTGCTGCGGTGAGGTAGGTCGGCCAGGGATCGGGTCGGCGGCCCGCGTTCCTGTCGCCGGCCAGCAGGATGATGGCTGCGGTCGCCTGGACGGGCTGCGTCTCCGCCGCGATGCTGATGTAGGGCGGGATGTCGACGCGCCCGCGGAGGCTGTCGACGACTTCCTGGTAACGTTTTCGCAAGCTATCCAGATTGAGGCGCTGCAGCTCGTCGACAACGACGAGAGCCTGGTCAGAGAGAGATTGGCCGATCTCCTTGCTCGCCTTGCTCGCCTTCCTCGCCCCGTTGCGGGAGGCGTGTCCCTCACGCGAATCTGGCGCGGCTGCGTGGCGAGGTAGAGAATCCGCTTGGCTCGCCTCTTCCTCGCCTTCCTCGCCTTCCTCGCCAAACGGGCGCTCTACCTCGCCTGGTTTCCGGCGTCCCTGACGTGATGGCGAGCCAGGCGAGTCAGGCGAGGAAGAATCACGGCCAATCTCAGGCTGAGTGGGCTTCGGTGGCTCCAGAGTCCAGCACGTCGCGTGCGACTTGTTTCGCCCGCCATCCTCGTCGACTTGCCAGCCGACCTTCCGCAGCACCGGCGCCTGGCGCCGGAGGCGCTGCGTCACGATGCGAGCGTTGGCCGGCCAGCCCTTCGGCTTGCGCCAGCCGTCCTCGGTCGGTGTCACCTTCGCGAGCAGTTCGGCGGCCGTGCCCTCGAACCGCTTGGTGATGGCCTCGATCAGCGCCGTGATGAAGTCGTCGCCGGAGAGCGTGTCAGCAGCCAGTCGGCCTTGCGCTCCGAGGTACCGCTCGAGCCCGCTCGTGCCGAGGACTTGATCGACCGCGTGGGCGATGCGCGCGAAGTCAGCCATGCGTGGCATGCGCTCCAACTTGGTCGTGCCGAGCCGGGCGAGCACATCGGCGGCGAGGGTGAGGACGGCGCCGAGGATGCGCGGGTGCGCCGCCTGCCACGCATCGCCCCACATGGTGGTCTCTTCACGACGGTCGAAGTCGTCGATCCGGTCGAGATGCACCGGCAGGAGGCGGTCGGCGAGATCGCCGTTTAGGCTGCCGAGGTCGATGCCGGTCAGTGCGATGACTCGACGGAACGCGAAGGTCGCCAGTTCCGAGTCGCTGTAGAGCCGTCGCCGCACGTCGCCTTCACCAGTGACAGCCCTGCACAGCGTGTCACTCAGCCAGTCGGGCACGTGGCTGACGTTGTCGAGCGCGACGACCCAGGAGCCGCTGGCGGCCGTGATCCAGCTGTCGGCGTCGCGCGGAGGCTTGCGGTACGGCACGGGACCAGGGTCGATGGTCAGTACCACGGCCTTCGTGCCGGTCGTCTTGCCGGAGCCTTGCTCGCCGAACAGCCCGAGGATGGGGTGGGCGATGTCGGGAACGAGCGCAGCGACGAGGTAGGCCGCCACGAGCGGCCGGTCCTCGGCGGTGGCATGCACCCAACTCCAGAGTTCGTCGAGGTGCCCGTCCGTTGTGGGGGTTGGCAGCGGGCCCGTCAACGGCGTGCGCTTGAAGTAGATGGGCGCCTCGTCGACGAGTGTCCAGCCGTTGGCGTCGATCCGCACGGCGCGGCCCTGGGCGCATCCGAGGTCGAGCCAGAGCGCGCCGTCGTGACGCGCTACCCGCTGATGAAGCGTGGTTGGCTCCTGCTCGAGGGCGAAGCCCTCCAGCGTGCCCAGAGCGTCACTGAGCGCCTGCTGGGGCGCCACGCGGCCCTTGGCGCGGAAGTACTTGCGGGCGAGTTCGCCGCGGATCGACACCTTCCCTCCGCGGAGCATGTGGACGACCTGCGGGCCGCGCTTCGAGATGCCGAACGGCTCGCCCGACATGCTGACGCCAAAGCGATACGTGTTCTGGGCCATCTCGACGAGCTGCGTCGCCGCGGAGCGGGCGGGCGGCTGCGTGTCGCTGGTGCCACCATCGTCGGGTCTTGGTGTTGCGTCCGGCGGGTCATACGGTTGCGCCGCCTTGATCATGCGAGCCTCCGCTGGAGTTCTTCACGGCCGAGGTCGCAGGCGTCGCGGTCCCAGGCAGGTAGCACGCGGACGGGGCAGCCGCGGAGGTGCAGGGCGCGGGCCCAGCGGTCGAGCGCCTGCCGGCCCGCGTCGTCGCCGTCGGCGTACAGCACGACCGGCCGGCGAGCGAGCCGCGCGAGCGGCAGGCTCCCTGACGTGCCGGCGACGCCGACGACGTCGAGGTCGCGGCGGACGCACCAGCAGATCGCTCCGTTCAGTTCGCCCTCGATGACGAGCGTGATGCCGGCAGCGCCCCAACCTGGTGAACACCAGGCGGGTGTGCCCTGGCCGTGAGCGTCGACGTAGCGGTACCTGTGCCCGTCTTCGCTGGGGCCGGCGCGGCGCTTGAGGCGCAGCACTTGCCCATCGGGGCCGGTGATCGGGATGACGGCGCTATCGCCTTCGGCCGCGACGCCGAGTCGTCGGAGGTCGTCGAGCGTGAAGCCGCGGCCATCAAGCGCTGCGGGTACCCGCTGGAGGCGCTCAGCGCGACGCTGGTGCGCCTCGATGACGTGATCGGGCAGCGGAGTATCGCTGCACTGCTTGACGGCCTCTGGCGGCTCGACGCGAGGCTTGGCCGCTCGTGTTCGTGGGCGCGGGTTTGGGCCGTCCAAGAACTCGACCGCCTCGAGGCGACCGAGTCCGCGGTGCTCCACCAGGTACGTGAACGCGTCAGCGTGATACCCGCAGGCGTAGCAATGGACGCGACCGCCGCGCTGGTCGTCATAGACGCGGGCGGATGGACGCCGATCTTCATGCGCTGGGTTGATGCAGCGGACCTTGTCGCCGCGGATGTTGTGCCCGTCGTCCTCGAGGAGGCGCCGGAGCGTCCAGGGCGCGCGACCGCTTGACCTCGTCTCAGGCCAGGCGCTCGAGTTGGCGTCAGGGACGCCGGTAGTGGCGTCCCTGTGCCCTTCGTGGTGTCGCTTGGCCACGGTCATGGCCGCCTCGGTGTTGGAATCCTCGACCAGGCCGAGACGGAAAACGCTTGATCGCAGGCCGAGCACCACGTCGCTCGAGCAACGCCGTCAGCGTCGACGAGCTGCCGATGGAGACCCAGGAGGACGCAGTCCCAGGGGCAGCTCGTCGACGAGTTGCGCTCGTCGGGTGGGACGGATACTCTGTGGTGAGGCGTCCCACACGCTGCAGGAGCTGGCCGGGCCATCAGGTCCGGCCGCTTCATCTTGGGCTCTCGCCGCCAGCGTCGAGCCAGGCTTCAACGACATCCATGTCGAACAACACGCGGCGCCCGACCTTCACCACGCCGGGCAACTTGCCGAGGCGAGCGGAGTCATAGATCGTGTTTCGCGCCAACGGCAAGAGCTGCTGCAGGTCCTGGATTGTGCCGAGTCTGCGCCGCGGACGGTCGCTCACGTTGGGTCGCGCTGATACAGTCATCTTGCCCTCCAATGGGCGGTCGGCCCCTGCTGGGGCCGTCTAGGACTGGGGCTGGTGCGCGCTTCGTCCGCCAAGATGTCGGCGCGCATTGGCCCTTCGTTTGCTGCGGTTCGCGCTTCAGGTGCCCGCTTGAGCGTCCAAGACGGTTCAGCCAGTGCAGCGTCAGCGCGTATCGGACTGTCAAGGAACACGGCGCAAGTGGCGCGCCGGTCGTGCTGCTCGCAGTGTACCCGGACACACCGTGCATAACGCAAGTCCTGGACGGGACTTCGTCCGCTTTTGTTTAGGCTTATTGCCCTAAACTCTACTCGCTGCCGGGCCGTGTTCCTGAAGAAGTCAGCTGGCGATGAAGCGTCACGAGGGTCCTGTGGACGAACTCGATCGTCTCGATGCCGGGATCGTCGACTCGGTCCTCGAGGATGTCGAGCCAGTAGCGGTACATCGTCGTGAATGCGCGAAGGTCCAAGCGGCGCCTGTCGGGCAAACCGCTTGACCTGAGTTCCCTGAACGCTTGCGGAACATAGGCGACGAGCGCTCGTGGCAACAGCTCGCGGATGCGTTTGCGGCGCTCCGCTGGTGACTCGCCGAAGGCGTCGAGGAAGACGGCCATCTCCAGGCCGGCCTCTGTCAGCGCGACCGCATGGACCCTGCCACCTTCGTGTTGCCGCAACTTCACGAGTCCGCGGGACGCCAGAAGTCGGACGTTTGTCGACAGCTTCGACGCGTCTCGCGGTTCGAACCCATCCAGTGGAGACTTCGACGGTCGCCACCCGATGTACGTGTCCGTCGGCCCCAACGTGCTCGCCTTCCAGCGGTTCTTGGCCGCGTTCAGCAGCGCCACGAGAAGCCGCCGCTGCGTCTGGCCTAGTTGCGTGGTGCGAGCGCGCTTGGTGTGTCGACCGTGGCGCCGCTCGTCTCGTGTTGCCACGGATTCCACGGTACCAGCCGGCCGTTGGGTTGGCATCTGCTGCCTCTGATAGGCGTCCCACACGGTCATCTCCGCTCTGGCCGCGTGGGACGTGAATCTTGCGGGTTGCCTACGGATCAGAAGGCCAGGGGTTCGAATCCTCTCCGGCGCACCACACGGGACCCCGTCTCTGGCGGGGTTCTTCGTCATCTACCTGCGCCAAGTCCACGCCACGTGCGATGCCCTGCGCG
>SKPT01000495.1 GCA_007119405.1 Phycisphaeraceae bacterium | reverse complement strand
GAAACCCTTGAGCACACTATCCTTCGTCAGGCCGATCTTGAAATCTGTGAGGTGATATTCCGTAGTCTCGTTATACCCAGTATTGTGGTACCCCATCAGGTACCCGCGATCAAAGCCGTTCCGCCCAACCTCGGTGCTGCCGTTGTCCAAACCCTCCCAAGCAACCGCAAGTTCCCCATCCTTGTACATTCGAAAGAAACCGTCGTTAACGTTGCCCGGATCGGAGGCCACACGAACGCCGAATGTATAATGAACCCATGTTCCGAATTCCTCGCCCGAAAACGCATAAGGGCGGCCGTTGTTCCAACGACTGCCACTGATTGTCTCGGCTTCGCGCAGGAATGTTGGTTCATCACGTTGACCCCACCCAAGACGTTCGCTCGTGGCCGCAATAGCCATTCGGCTCATACCATAAGCAACGTCTTCAGGGTCGTCAGAAAGAGGCCACCAATGCGTGCTGATTGACGTAGGTGTTACTTCTGCATCGGGCCAACTGGAAGTCCAGCGCTCGTAGGCGTCTTTCCAGAGATAAATCCAGCCTTTCTGGTTGTCTCCAGACGCCCGCCCGCCACGCATCATGTGAAAATAGTTCTCGGGAACATGCATCCTGAAAGAGATCCACACTTCTGGAAAGGCGACATCGCTGTGTCCGTTGGAGGTTCGCTGATCGTGAACACTGTGCGTCAGCGAGAACCTTTGCTCGCTCCAGTGCGCTGCGTCCCCCGATCCACCGTCCTCGAACCCTACGTAACGGAATCGACGCGCCTTGACGGGGGTTCCGTGCGGCCCGACTAGCTCGACGATCGTGTCGGATCCGGAACCCGGATTAGGAATGCCCCCCGATCCCCAACGGAAATGATCGTTGTGGGTAGACAGATCACCGCTCCGGAAGTCGTCTGAGAAGAGCAGGTCAGAGCCGAACGCGGCGCTCGCCGCAAAGAAAAACCCCGCGAAAAGAAAGCATTGGAGTTGAAACAGACGCGATCCGATGGTGCGCATAGAACTATACCTCTCGAGCATGCAATCATAGATCTGGTAATCTATCCGTGAATATAGCTCACGCGGTCCAATAATTCTAGCGCCATCGAGCGAGCGGCCGCACCGCGAATACATTGTCAGGGAGGGGCATGGGCTCCTGGTAAGGTCTGTTGACAGGGCGGTTTCGAACATGTTGACCAGCCCGAAATAGAGCACTTATGCTGCGTCATGATCGTAAACACAGTGACCCAATCGCCAACGCTTCGCCAAGTGGCCATTGGCCGGGGTGGTGTCCGATTGCGACCGGGAGATGTGCCCGCAAGTCTTGCCTCCTCGCAAGCTCAGTGTTTGGCCGTTGTGGGGTTCAATGAGAGCGAGTCGACCCCTTCACCGCAGGAGTCGCACAGGAAATCATGATGCGCAGCAGTGTGGCAACCGGGGGATCGAACGCTCTCTTCAGTCCTTCGACAAATAGGGTCGGCACATGCCCGCGACGCTGACCTCTGCAGCCGCGAGCCCGGTCATGGCACCCCCTGCCGCCACCGCTAACCTTCGCATCGGTTTCGTGGGCGCGGGCAGAATGGCGCAGGACCACGTGAAGGCCATCTTGCGCATTTCCGGTGCCCGGGTCGCCGCCGTCGCCGATCCTGCCCTTCCGGCGCGGGTCGCGATGCGCGCGCTCGTGCCCGAGGCGGAGGAGTTCGACTCGCTAGAATCGATGCTCGCTGCGGATAGGTGCGACGTGATACATGTGTGCACACCACCCTCAACGCACTTCCGCCTTGCCGCCGCCGCGCTTCAAGCAGGGCGCCACGTGTACGTCGAGAAGCCGTTCGTCGAGTCTTCGGCCGAGGCTGCCGAGCTCCTGGCGATCGCCGAGCGCCGCGGTCTCAAAGTCGCCGCCGGCCACCAGTTGCTCTTCGAATCCCCAACCCGCGTCACCACGCGCTTCCTGCCCGCGATCGGCAAGGTGGTCCACGTCGAGAGCTATTTCGCGTTCCGCACCGTGCGCCGCGCGCCAGGCGGGCGCGTTCCGCTTCGCCCCGACCTTCAGTTGCTCGACATCCTGCCGCATCCCGTCTACGTGCTGCTCCATTTTCTGGAGAAGTGCTCGGAAGGCCGGACGGAGATCGCGGCACTCGAGGTGAGCGAGACCGGCACCGTGCACGCGCTGCTCCGCCGGGGCCATCTGACTGGTACGCTCGTCGTGACCCTGGAGGGACGCCCCGTGGAGAGCTACGCGCGTCTCAGCGGGACGAACGGTGCCCTCTTCGCCGACTACGTAAGGGGCACGGTGCAGCGCCAGATCGGCCCCGGCAGCTCGGGTATCGACAAGGCGCTATCGCCATTTCGGACGGCCTCGCAACTCGTCTTCGGCACCACGCGTGCGCTCGGCGCTCGAGCCCTCAAGAAGCAGAGGAGCTACCCGGGTCTCGTGGAGCTCTTTGAGGCCTTCTACGATAGCGTGCGACAGGGCACCCCACCGCCCATGTCCCCGGAGAGCCTCGCCGAGACAACGCGCATCTGGGAGCAGGTGGCGACAAAGCTTGAGCAGCATCGGCAGGCGACCCTGGCCGAAGAGCCGGCGCCGCGGACCGGTCCGGCCATCGTCGTTACTGGCGGGACCGGGTTCCTGGGCAAGGAGGTGGTATCGTGCCTCGTCGCTCGCGGTGACCGGGTGCGGGTGCTCGCACGCCGGGAGCCGGCAAGCTGGGAACGTGTCGCTGGTGCCGAGTACGCCGTCGCCGACCTCGGCGTCCCGTTGTCGCCAGCGCTCATGGCCGACGCGACCACCGTTATCCACGCCGCGGCTGAGACAGCGGGTGGTTGGGAGGAGCATCAGCGCAACTCGATCGACGCCACCGCGAACGTGCTGCGGGCTGCAGCCGCCGCTGGCGTGCGTGACGTGATTCACCTGAGCAGCATCGCAGTGCTCGCGAAGTCCGGCGCGATGTCCGAGGCAACGCCACTCGCCGCGGACGGCCGCACGCTGGGCCCTTACGTTTGGGGCAAGCTGGAGTCCGAGCGGATGGCCACGGACCTCGGTCGCGAGCTCGGGCTCACCGTCCGGATCGCGCGTCCCGGGCCTATCGTCGATTCCCGCGCTTTCGAGCCGCCGGGCCGCCTGGGTAAGCGGGTGGGCAACCTCTTCATCGCGGTCGGCTCGCCCGGTCAGCGTCTCCCCGTGATCGACGTGCGCTTCGCGGCGCGAGTGCTCACCTGGATGGCGCATCACGGACCCGAGGCGCCCGCGGTCCTGAACCTGGTGCAGCCGGAGTTGCCGACCAAGCGCGAACTGCTCGCCGAGCTGCGGCGCACCAACCCGGACCTGCGCGTCGTGTGGCTGCCGACACCCTTGCTGTTCGTGCTCTCAGGAGTAGCGACCGTGCTCCAGAAGGTGCTGCGTCCGCGCAAGGCGGCGGTCAGCGTGCGCAAGGTCTTTGCAGTGGAGCAAGTCGACACATCGCGCATCGCCGAGCTGGCGCCGGCGGTGGAGTCCGCGCCGGGCGCGCGGTGAGGCAGGGGCTTGTCGCATGGCGCCGCGCCTTCTCTTCCTCTCCCACATCACGCCGTTCCCGCCCGACAGTGGGTGTACTAGCCGCACGCTGAACGTGCTGCGACAGCTGCGCCGCGAATTTGAAGTTCAGGTCGTGATGTACTCCCGTCGCAACCATCAGAGCGATCCCGCGGCACGGGCCGAGGCGCGCGCGGCGCTCGTGGGACTCGGCCTGCGCACCGTCGGGGATCCGGTGCCCATCCCCGCTGAGTGGTCGCGCCTCCGGCGCCTCGCCGACCACGCGGGCAGCGCCGTCTCGGGCCGTCCGTACACCGTCTTCCAGTTCCGGACGCCGGAATACGGGCGACAGATCAGCGCCGCTCTCGCCGACGGGCAGCCGGACCTGGTACACATCGATGCGCTGGACTTACATTCCTGGCTAGACGTGCTGCCACCCGTGCCTGTCGCCTGTACGCATCACGACATCGAGTCCGAACATCTGATGCAGCGGGCCTCGGCTATGGCCAACCCCCTGCTCGCGTGGCACGTACGAAGGCAGGCCCGCCTCATGAAAGGGCTCGAGCGCTCGTTCTGCCCACGGTTCGCGACCAACGTCATGATGTCGCCGCTGGACGCCGGGCGCCTGCGGCAAATCGCCCCCGGGAGCCATACGACCGTGGTGCCGAACGGCGTGGACACCGACTTTTTTGCCCCGACACCACCTTCAGCCGTCATCGCCGACCGCCTGGTCTTCGTCGGCCCCACCTACACCTATCCCAACCGCGATGCCGTGGCGTTCCTCCTCGACGAGGTGTGGCCGCGCGTGAAGGCCAAACGGCCCAACGCCACGCTGCATCTCGTCGGCGGCGGATCGGCGGAGGCACTCCAGCGCTATCGCGCGGCGCCCGACGTCACCGTGCACGGCAAGGTCCCGGACATCCGACCGCACGTGCAGTCCGGCGCGTGTCTGCTGTCGCCACTGCGCTACGGCGGTGGTACGCGGGTCAAGATCCTTGACGCGTGGGCGATGGCGAAGCCCATCGTCTCCACCACAATCGGGTGCGAGGGGCTCGACGCGCGTGACGGCGAGAATCTGCTCGTACGCGATGGCGCCGAGGCGTTCGCGGAAGGCATATGTGAGGCCCTGGCCGATCGCGCACTCGCTTCGCGTCTCGGCGATGCGGGCCGTACGACCGTGGAGTCCACGTATGCGTGGGACGTGGTGGGGGAAGGGCTTCGCGCCGCGTACCATGAGATCATGCGCACCGCCGCGCGGCCGGTGGGCGCGCCCGTACGAACAACGGCGCCCAGACCACAGTGAGCACGCGACTGCGGGCGGCGGTGGCGCGCACCCGCGTGCTTCACGTTGTGGCCCCCATGCGCGCGGGTGGTCTGGAGCAGGTCGTGGCGTCGCTCGCTGCCGCGCAGCGCGCGGCCGGCGCGGAGGTGGCGGCCTTGCTGGTGCTCGACCACGGCACCGACGAGCCATACCTACTGTCCGCGCTGCGCGCCGGCGACGTGGCCGTGCACGTCCTGCGCGTGGGTGCGCGCCAGTACGCTGCAGAGTGGACGGCAGTCGTTCGGATCGTGCGCGAATTTCAGCCCGACATCGCACACACGCACGGCTATCGTCCCGACGTCCTCGCCGGGACGGCGGCGCGGCGCGCGGGCGCTCCTGTCGTCAGTACTGTGCACGGCTTCACCGG
>SKPT01000145.1 GCA_007119405.1 Phycisphaeraceae bacterium | reverse complement strand
GCTTGACCGCGAAGCGGCAAGCCGTGCGATCATCGGCAAGCGCACGGCTTGCCCTTCGGGACAAGCCGTGGCACCCAACGCCGTGAACTATTGATGTAGGGTGGGTAGAGCGAAGCGAAACCCACCAGTCTTGCCTTGGATCTACGAGCATCGTGGTGGGTTTCGCTTCGCTCCACCCACCCTACATCCGCCCCTGCCGGGGCGCTGCCGGAGGGCCTCGCAGGCCGACGTTCCGGGCGTTCAGTTCGCAGAATTCATCGGCCACAGGCCCGTCGTACACCCCCCGGAATGCGAATTACAGGGTTGAGGGCTCTTCCAGCACGTCGGCGTCGTCGTGGCCGAGGGGCCCGGCCTCTTCGAGCAGCTCCAGGAGCTCGGCGCGGGAGTTGACGTCGAGCTTGCGGTAGATGCTCTTGACGTGCACGTGCACGGTGTGGCGCGAGCGGTGCATGTGTGCGGCGACACTGGCCTCGGTGTGCTGCTGGCGCAGGTAGGCGAGGACCTGCCGCTCCGTGGCGCTGAGCCGCTGAAGCAGCTCGGCCAGGTCGGTGCAGCGGGTGGTCGGCCGCGGGTTGCTGCCCTCCAGGAGCTGGCGATGGCCGCGCGCCAACGTCACGCCCATTGGGCGCTGGAGCCGGCTGAGCCGCTCGAGGTGGTTGCGGCGGAAGGGGAGGCTGCGGTCGCAGCGGAAGAAGAGCAGCAGCACGTGGGCGTGGCCGGGCAGGTCGCACCGGGCGCCGAGGGCGTCGACGACGCGGCACATCTGCCGCACGCAGTGGTAGAGGGGGCTGGCGCTGTGGGTCGGCTCGTCGAGCATCTCGTGCGGCCGGAAGACGCCCGGGGCCTCCGGCCGACCCGCCCGGGCCAGGGCCGGGAAGATCGAGTCGCGCATGGTCGGCCACTGCTGGACCGAGGCGCGGGTGGGGCCGTCGGCGCAGAGCCCGGCGGTGCTGACGTAGGCCGTGGGCTGGCCCGGCTCCAGGCCGAAGAGCCGGCCGCCGGCCAGTTCGGCGTCGACGCAGACGGAGCCCATTTCCACGGCGTGGACCAGCGCGGCGAACAATGGGGAGTTGAGTCGTTGTTGTGCCCAGTTCTCGTCAAGCATGGCGGCCCTCCCAGGCAGAAGCCCCAGCCACGAGCAATGCCTGCCAAAAGATATGCCGGCAGGCGTGGACGGTCCGTGCCTTCCAGCCCCCGGCTCCGCCGGGGGCCACGGATCACCCGCCGCCCCCGGCCTGCGGCTGGCTTTGCCCATTTTCCCACATTTACCGGCCAGTTTCGAGACGTTTTTTGCATTTTTGTGCCAGTACGGTGGCACTCGCCCCCCGCCGAACGGCCGGGTGGCGGTATCTAAGCCCCGATGCAGAGCGGGCCTGCGGACTTTTCCGGTGGCACCGCGACCAAGGGCGTGACGGTGAAGCTCCAGCTTCACTCCCTCGCCGGCTGGAAGGCTCGATCGTCCACGTCCGGCGGACCCGGGTCCTGCTGCTCCGCGGCGAGGCGCAGCCGGTCGTGACGCTCGCGCTCGAGCTGCGCCCGGGCGACGTGAATGTGGCGCTTCAGGTCGTCGAGCTGATGCTCGAGGTAGGCCAACTCCTCGTCGGCCGTGATGCCGTCGTCTTTGGCCCGGCTGGCGGCGAGCACCTGGCGGTCACGCTCGGTCTGCGCCTCCTGCATCGAGCTGAGGATCACGCCGATGACCAGGTTCAGCATGATGATCGTGCCCACGAGCACGAAGGAGACGAAGTAGAGCACGGCGATGACCGGCTGGGCCTGTGGATTCTCGCCCATGTGCGGCTCGCCCGGCGCCGGGTGGACGTCGCTGCCGAAGAGCTGCGGGTAGAAGACGTCGTCCCAGTTGTCCAGCGTCACCACGCCCAGCAGCGTCAGCAGGGCGCGGGGCAGGCTGGCGAAGTGGAACGGGTCGTTCTCCCGGAAAAGGAACACGCCCATCACGCCATAGACGTAGAACAGCAGCAGAAGCAGCAGGCCGACGTAGCCCATCGACGGCAGGCCGCGCAGCAGGCTGGTCACGAGGATCTGCAGCCGCGGAATCGCGCTGACCAGGCGCAGGACGCGCAGCACGCGGGCGAGGCGCATCACGGCGGCGAACTGTCCGGTCGCCGGCACGAAGCAGAGCACGACGATGGTGAAGTCGAAGCAGTTCCACGGGTCGTTGAAGTAGCGCCAGGGGCGTCGGCCGTACTGGCCCATCTTCATCAGGGCCTCGATGGCGAAGGCCCAGATGATCAGCCAGTCGAGCGTGTGCAGAACGCCGCCATAGCGCTGCATGATCTGCGGCGACGTCTCCAGGCCGACGACGACCGCGGCCAGGAGGATCAGCCCGATGATCAGGCGCTGAAAGGCGAGGCTGTTGACGATCTGGCCCAGGTGGCGGGCGAGCATAGGCGGCGTATTCTAAACGCCCACGCCGCCCGGCGCCGCCCCTACGGCTCGTCGTCCGGGGGCAGGTGCAGCAGCTCGACGTCGTCGTCCTCGGCCTCGCGCGCGCGGCGGACGCGCATCGCCCGGCCGGACGGCCAGGTCCCCAGCAGCAGCAGCAACAGGATCGTCGACACGAGGATGTTGGGCGCCAGCCGTCGCTCGATCATGGCCCCGACCAGCGGCGTGAGCACCGCCGGCGTCAGGCAGCCCCACAGCACCGCCGAGGCGATCAGGAAGCCGTGCGGCTGGACGAGCCCGTCCTTCCAGTAGCGGCGGAAGAGGTAGCGATGGGTGAACCCGCCCGCAGCCGCGAGCGCGACGGCGACGACCGCGGCGGGGATCAGCGTCTGGCCCAGCGGGACAGGTTCCGGCCCCGGCGGGTGGCCGCGCAGGTAGATCAGCGTCACGCCGAAGCCCAGCGAGCAGACGATCACGGCGCCCAGCCACATCAGAAAGGCGATGCTCGTGGCACGATCCGCGTTCATCCCCGCCATGGCAGGCTCCAGGCAAGCGGCTACCCGATTCTAGGCACGCCAAGCAGGGATCAGACACTTTTCTTGTCTGAAGATGAAGATGTGGCGGGGTGAACCGAACGCCGTTGGGGGCTCGGGTTGAACCTGCGTTGTAGGGTGGGTGGAGCGAAGCGAAACACACCACTTCTGCCGCCGCGAGAAATCGCATGTGCCACGCTTCGCGCAGGCTTCTCACACGTCTCAGGCCTGCTGCTCGTAGCTCAGATCGAGCGAGAGCTGCTCGGCCAGGGCGTCGAGGGCCTCGTGCAGCTCGTTCAGGTCGGCGTCGGCGGGCACGCCGAGCTGGAGGCGGGCCTTGAACAGCGGCTCGCCTGTCATCGGGGCGCTGTAGGTCTCGCTGGTCAGCTCCTCGACGTTGATGTCGCGCTGGCGCAGGGCGCGGGCGAGCTCGCGGACGATGCCCGGCCGGTCGTGGCCGACCACCTCGACGCCGACGAGGCGTTCGGGGGCGGGGGTCTGCTCGCCCGGCTCGACGACGATGCGGACGCCCTGGCCCTGGAGGGCGTCGATCGCGGCGGACCACGCCTCGACGCGGTCGGCGGGGATGGTCACCAGCAGCAGCCCGGCGAACTCGCCGGCGAGGCTCGCCATGCGCGACTCGAGCCAGTTGCCCTCGTGGCTGGCGATGACGTCCGAGAGCGACTCGACGAGCCCGCGCCGGTCGGGGCCGATGATGGTCAGGACAAAGCAGCGTCGCATGGGCGGCCAGTCTAGCCCGAATCACTCAGCATGACGAGCCGCCGGCGCCGACGGCGCGCGCCAAGCCGACCGTAAAGCGGCTATAGCTTCTTTTGTTTCTGGTTCATCCGGCAATTCCGGGGCCGCCGTGACGATGCCACCGCGGAGGGGTGCTGGCCTGTAGGAGCGCAGCGGAACCCGTGAATGATCTGCCCATGAAACGTCCTGCCCCGCAGGGGCAGAGGCAGCATGCCAGGCTGCGTCGCCTCCACCCCTGCCGGGGCGGAGTTCGTTCACGCCGCTGACAACCACGGGTTCCACTTGCGCTTCACCCGTGGCTACAACCTTCCGCCCCTTCGGGGCGGTCCCGAAAATTGCGGATGAACCTTTTTTCAGTGTCTCTGCGGGTGAGCGGAGTCCGGCTGGAGCCGGCCACCGCGTCCAATCGGCAACCGGCAATCCGCTGCCGCTCACTGCCGCTCGATCGTCTCGAACACCTCGTCCTGGCGGCGCTCGAGCTCGGCCAGGTCGATGCCGTCGGGCGTGGGGAACATGCGATCGGCGTCGAAGCCGGCCTGGCGGGCCTGGTTGAGCAGGGGGCCGTGCAGGCGCGGGTAGACCTGCGTCAGCAGGGCCGGGGGCGTGTTGCGGTAGATGCGCATGCGCTGCAACAGGTCCACGCGGGGCGATTGCATGAAGTTGACGTAGGTGTCTTCGAGCGTCGCCTGGAAGGTCGGCGGCAGTTGCAGCCGCTCGCGCTGGCCCGGGGAGAGGGCCCGGGGGCTGTAGCGTTCGGCCTGGAAGCGGTCGTACATCTGCTCGGCCAGTCCGACGTAGCGGTTGAAGGTCTGGGTGTGGCCCTGCGCCAGGCCGCGCGTCAGGCCGAGCTGGATCATCGCGTCGATGAACTGGCGGGCGATCTGCATGCGGTCGACGTTGCCGATCAACTGTTCGAGGACCAGGTCCTCGAGTGTCTGGGTGTAGCGGTCGTCGCCTGGCCGGCCGCCGAAGCGTTCGCGGGCGCGTTGGTAATACTCGCGTGCCTGCTCGACGTCGCCGTAGAGGTAGCTGTACATGATCGAGCGGAGCAGGAAGTTCTCGAGGCCCATCTCGAAGCTCAGGCGCACGCCGTCGGAGTCGTAGCCCAGCTCCTCGGCGCGCGCGGCGACCTGGTCCAGGGCGATCTCGTATGAGGGGATGAACGCCGGCTCGGGCAGCAGGTCCAGGTGCCCGGTCAAGGGGTCGAAGCTGACGCGGCCGGAGTGCATCAGCTCCTGCACGCCGTGGACCACCTGGCGCTGGGTGTTCAGCAGCTCGTGGCGGCGCGAGTCGCCCGGGGGCCGGGCGCGTTCGCTGCCCTTGGCGGACCAGTAGATCCCGTGGGCGGAGGGATGGCGCCAGTCGATGGGCCCGAAGCGTTCCATCAGCTCGTGCATGAAGCGCGGGTCCATGTGGTACTGCCGGACCAGCGCCCGGGCGCGCAGGAAGGTGATCAGGGCGTCAAAGGCCTCGCTCGTTTCCGGGTCGTCCCGGAGCTCGAGCAGCATCAGGTCGCGTGT
>SKPT01000170.1 GCA_007119405.1 Phycisphaeraceae bacterium | reverse complement strand
GTGCGGTCATCGGCAAGCGCACGGCTTGCCCTTCGGGTCAAGCCGTGGCACCCGGCTCGACACCGGTGCCACTGACAAGCTCCGCGGACTCCGCTTGTCAGTGGCACCCACCCCAGCTACGAGCGCCCCGCGTAGCGATCCCACGCCACCGCCTCATCGCCACGCAGCAGCGCCCGCAGCGTCGGCGAGAAGGCCCAGCGCGGCGGCGGCGTCAGCGATGCCAGGCCCAGCGCCGCGATGACGCGATCCTCCAGCACCGCCACGTTGTGCCCGTGCTCGCCGCTGATGGGCAGCGCGGTGGCGGGCGTCCGGCCATCCGGCGCCTCGTCCTGCCGCCGGCGGTCCACCTTGTTGATCACGTACAGGTCCGGCCGGCGCGGCAGGTCGCTGGCCTCGGGCCAGTCCAGCTCGACGTCGCGCATGGCCACGAGCACGTCCGCAGCGGCGATCACCTGCCGCGCCGCGGCGATGGCCGCCGACTCCACCTGCCCCGCCTCGCGGCGCAGGCCCGGCGTGTCAAGCCACCGCACCGCCACCGCCGCCACCACCGTCGCCGCCTCTGACGCCGGCGTCAGCTCGACCGTCGCCCCGACCCAGTCGCGCGTCGTGCCCGGCAGATCCGCCACCACGCTCACCGCCCGCCCGAGCAGGCGATTCGTCAGCGTGCTCTTGCCCACGTTGGGCCGGCCCACCACCACCACCGTCGGCGGCTCGACCAGCCGATCGAGCACATCCGAGCGCGCCAGGATCGCGCGCGCCGCCTCGCTGCCCGCCCCGGGCAGCGCCTGCCCACGCCACAGCGCCGGCTGAGCCAGCAGCAGATCCACCGCCGCCGGGCTCGCCGCACGCGACAGCGTCGCCAGCGCATCGGCCTGAAGCGGCGAGTCGGCCTCAGGGTAGGTCGCCTCCGACCCGAGCCGCTCAACCACCTCCACCCCCATCGCCGCGAGGTGGTCCAGCAGCCGGGCGATGATGCGCGGCCCGCCGTGAGGCATCAGTTGCACCAGCTCGTCACCCAGCCGCACCGCCAGCCCATCGTCGATGCCCGCCAGGCGCACCAGGCGCAGCCGGCCGGCGGGCCAATCCCGCTCCCCGGTCAGCCGGACCAGCGCCGCGCCGGCACCGGGGCCGACGAGCTGGACGATGGCGATGGCCCCGGCGGTGGGCGGGGTGAGCAGCGCGGCGGTCAGACGGGCGGCGGCAGGCGTCACGGCTGCGCGGCGCTGGGCTGCATGGCCCGGCCGTTGGGGTAGCTCGCCGCCTGGATCGCCATCGCCACCAGCGCGCTGATGAGCCCCGGCACCCACGAGCCGGAGATCAGCGCCGCGATCAGGTTCACGATGGCCGCGCCTTCCAGGATGGCCAGGTGGACGATGTTGCCGTTGGCGTAGCCGCCCGGGCTGATCGCCTCGCCCTGCCAGTTGGCCTTGTAAACCTGCTGGCGGGCGATGTGGGCCGCGGGCGCCGCCACGACGAGCACGCCCAGGCCAATGTAGCCCGCCACCGGGTGCAGGTCGGTCGGCCCCTCCACGAAGCCGGTGCCCAGCAGCGTGACCACGACGATCAGGAACACGAGCTGCCCGGCGAGCATCATCGCCCAGATGATGCGGATCGACAGCAACGCCTTCGTCGTCTTGTCGGGGGATTCGGTCATCTCGATGGTCTCCGCAACGGGCGCTACGAGCGCCCGGGAACGCGTATCGGAAGGGTGCCACACAGCATCCCGACAGGGTGCAGTGTGCTCGGACCTTCGCCGCGCCAGGCTCCGTCCGAAAACCGCAGGAGCATGGGGGCGACGGCTTGACCCGACGGGCAAGCCGTCGCCCCCACTTTTCGGACGGAGCCTAATACTACCAACGTTATCTGATGAAGAGGCGAGACACAGATGAACACAGATGAACACAGATTTTCGGGGTGTTGGACACCGCGACGCTACCCCCGGTAACGCGAGGGCCGTCGGGATCTCCATTCCTGGTTCTTATCCGTGTTTATCTGTGTTCATCTGTGGCTTTTTAGCGTTGTGGTACTAACTCTCCTGCTCCATCGCCGTGCGCCACGTCACCGCCAGCCCCGTCAGCGTCAGATCGGGCACGACGCGGTCGATCAGCTCGTAGTCGCGGAACAGCAGCGGGCTGTCGCCGCCGGTGGCGACGACCAGCGGGTAGGCGCCGACCTGCCCGGCGTAGGCCTCGACCAGCTCGCGCACCATCCCCCGCAGGCCGTAGAACACCCCGCAGCGCATCGCCTGACAGGTGTTGTGGCCGATCGGCTCCTCGGGCCGGTCGAACTCGACCTCGGGAAGCTGAGCGGTGCGGTTGTGCAACGCATCGAGCTGGAGCTGGGCGCCCGGGGCGATCGCCCCGCCGTGGAACGTGCCCTGGCCATCGACGATGTCCACCGTGATGGCGGTGCCGGCGTCGACGATGACGCACGCCTGCTTGAGCACGTCGTAAGCCGCGGCGGCGTTGAGCAGGCGGTCCTCGCCGACGATCGCCTCGGGGTCGAGCTTGCGGCCGATGGGAATGGGCAGGTCGCGCTCCACGCGCTTGACCGTCCGCCGCAGGTGCTTGGCGATCGACGCCTCCACCAGCCGGGCGGCCGAGGGGTTGACCGAGCTCATGAGCACCGGAGCGCCGTCGTTCTCGCGCAGCGGCGCGAAGGCGTGGTCCATCGCCTCGGCGATCTGGCTCTCCTGGCGGTTCTCGAACGTCGCCGTCTCGACGAGTTGCCCACCGACGAACGCACCGAGCCGGGTCCGCGTGTTGCCCACGCTCACCGCCAGCAGGTTGACCTTGATCATCGAACGCCCTTGACGACTGGCGGAACTGGCTGCTACTGGCTTTGGACCTGCTGCCACGCGGCCTCGAGCAGCTCGGCGACCCCCTGACCCGTGGCGGCGCTGATGGCCAGCACGTCCCGGCCAAGCGCCTCGGCGATCAACCTCCGGGCCGCGGCCCCATCCGCCGCCTCGCCGACAAGGTCCATCTTACTCAATACCAGCAGCTCCGGCTTGGCCGCCAACGCCGGCGTCGCCGCCTCCAGCTCCCGACGCACCAGCCGGTGGTTCTCCACCGGGTCCGACCCGTCCGCCGGCTCGACCTCGATCAGGTGCACCAGCACCCGCGTCCGCTCGATGTGACGCAGAAATCGCGTGCCCAGGCCCTGCCCGGCGTGAGCGTTCTCGATCAGCCCCGGGATGTCCGCCACCACCAGACGCCGATGCCCGGGCAGCTCGGCGATGCCAAGCTGCGGCTCGAGCGTCGTGAACGGGTACGCGGCGATCCGCGGCCGGGCCCGGCTGATCCGCGACAGCAGCGTGCTCTTGCCCGCGTTGGGCTTGCCCACCAGCCCCACGTCGGCGATCAGCTTCAGCTCCAGCCGAAGCCGACGCTGCTCGGCCGGCTCGCCCGGCGTCGCCGTCCGCGGCGTCTGGTTCGTCGCGCTCTTGAAATGCTCGTTGCCCTTGCCCCCCTTGCCCCCGCGGGCGATCAGCAGACGCTCGCCCGGCGCGGCCAGGTCGGCCACCAGCTCGCCCGTCTCTTCCTCGTACACCAGCGTCCCCGCCGGCAGGTGGATCTCCAGGTCCTCGCCACTGCGCCCGTGGCGCGACCGCGGCCCGCCCGGCTGGCCCTTGCCCGCTTCCCAGTGATGTCGGCCGGCGAAGTCCAGCAGCGTCGCCACCTGCGGGTCGGCGACCAGCCACACGCTGCCGCCGTCGCCGCCGTCGCCGCCGTCCGGCCCGCCCTTGGGCACGTACTTCTCGCGCCGGAACGAGACGCACCCGTCGCCGCCCTTGCCGCTGGTAACCTCGATGGTGGCGGAGTCGACGAGCATGGCGGGTCCGTAAGTTGGCAACGCGGGGCACGGATCATAACGACCGCGACGCTCTTGGGCCCCCCTCCCTCCGGGAGGGGATGGGGGAGGGTGCATCCGCGCGCCATGCGTTCCACATCGCCGATGTTACGATGCGGGCCGTGCGGGGCATGATTGGGGCCCCATGTCGATCAACGACTCCTACTTTGAAGGCCTGACGCGCCGCAAGCTTCGCGTCGGGCGCACGCGCCTCGACGACGCCGGGCGCATCGCCCAGCACGTCGCCTGCCGGGGGTGCGGCTACGACCTGCGCGGGCTCGACCCCTACGGCCGATGCAGCGAGTGCGGGGCCGACGTCGAGCCCTCGCTGGCCGGCGAGGCCCTGGACGTGGCCGATCCGGCGTGGCTGCGCCGGCTGAGCGTGGGCACGCTGCTGTTGATGCTCGTCGTGGCGGTCACGGCCGCGCAGTGGGTCTTGGCCATCCTCGGCGGGCTCGGCGGCGTGGCGATGATGGCGGGCAACGCGGTGCTCGGCTGGGTCTGGGTGGGGCTGACCGTGGCAACCGTCGCGGCGGCGATCGCCGGGGCGTGGCTGGCGACCAGCCCCGAGCCCCACGCCGGGCGCCAGACCGCCCTGCGGCAGGCAGCCCGCATTGTGCTGATGCTCGCCTTCGCCGGCATGCTCATGCCCTGGGTCGGCTTCTGGCTCCGTACCGGCGGCCCGTTGGAGATGCTTCTGCTGACGTTGACGGCGTTGTCGCTGCTGGCCTACGTCGCCGGGCCGCTGCTGCTGCTGGCGTGGTTCAACGGCCTGGCCCACCGCGCCGGCGCGGACCAGATGGCCCAGTCCACCTGGAAATATGGCTGGGCCCTGCTGACGTGGTGGGCGCTCGCGGGTTTGCTCACGCTCTTCGGCTTCGGCGGGGCCGGCTGCCTGCTCATCCCCTACGCCCTGGTCATGCTCGGCTTCACGCTGGTCATGCTCGTCTGGGGCCTGCTGCTGCTGAACCAGTACCGCGCCCTGTTCGCCGCCGCCGCCAACGCCGAGGAGGCATGAAGCCCCAGCGCCGGCCACGGCGCTGCCTGGGCCCGCCGTGGCCTACACTGCAACGCCGCCACGCCACGAAGGGGGAACCCGCCATCGCGCGCTCACCGGCCAAACCCGCCCTCAGGAAAACGCGCCCCATGACAGGGCGCATCCTGCTCGACGCCTTCGAGCACATCGCCCAGGACCTGGGCTGCATCGAATGCGGCAACAACCTGCGCGGCGTGGACGTCGAGGGCGACTGCCCCCACTGCGGCGCCGACCTGGAGCCCTCGCTGCGCAGCGACGAGCTTCACCTCAGCGACGCCGCCTGGCTGCGCCGCATCGCCACCGGCACGCTGCTGCTGATGGCCGGGCTGCT
>SKPT01000094.1 GCA_007119405.1 Phycisphaeraceae bacterium | reverse complement strand
TGCCCGGCGTGCAGCAGGAAGGTGAGTGTGTTCGGGCTGGGGACGCAGCGGGTGGAGGAGGAGCTGGCGAGCAAGTTTCCCGCGGCGCGGGTGGCGCGGCTGGACTCGGACGCGATGCGCACGGGCAGCGACTACCAGCAGACGCTCGACGCGTTTCGCGGGCGCGAGATCGACGTGCTGCTGGGCACGCAGATGATCGCCAAGGGGCTGGACTTTCCCGACGTGGGGCTGGTGGGCGTGGTCAGCGGGGACACGGCGTTGCATCTGCCGGACTTTCGCGCGGCGGAGCGGACGTTTCAGCTCATTGCCCAGGTCGCGGGCCGGGCCGGGCGCAGCGACAAGCCGGCGCGGGTGGTGGTGCAGACGCTGAATCCGCAGGATCCGACGATCCAGCTCGCGGCGAAGCTGGATTACGGGGCGTTTGCGGAGCGTGAGCTGGCGTTGCGCGAGCAGGTGGGGCTGCCGCCGGTGACGCGGATGGCGCGGATCGTGGTGCGCGACACGGATGCGCTGGCGTGCACGGAGCGGGCGCGGCGGCTGGCGGATCTGTTGGCGGAGCAGGATGCGGCGCTGGCGACGGGGGTGCGCCTGCGCGGGCCGATGCCGTGCCCGATCGCGCGCATCGCGGATCATCACCGCCAGCAGATCGAGCTGATCGCCGCCGACGCGGGGCGGCTTCAGCGGCTGCTGACGGCGCTGCGCAACAAGGCGTCGCTGACGAGCGATGCGCAGACGGCGATCGATGTGGACCCGGTGGCGCTGCTGTGAGGGGGAGCTCAGGTGAGCGTGACGCCGGCCTGTTGGGCCGCGTCGCGGATGATGGCGACGCTGGCGCGGGCCTCCTCGGCGGAGAGGGCGTGCTCGAGGATGACCCAACTGTCGTCGGGGACGTGGGGCTCGACGAGCTTGAGCAGTTGGGCCCAGTCGGTGCGGCCCTGACCGATGGGCGTCAGGGCCATGTGGATGTGCAGGCCTTCGTCGATGCCGATCTCCTTGAGATGCACGAGCCCGACGTGGCCCGCCAGCCCGGTGCACACGCGCTGGACCATGGCGGCGGGGGCGACGGCGTCCCAGAAGTCGTAGAGGCTGGAGGGGTCGACGTTGGCGCGCAGGGCGTCGGAGTTGACAAGGGCGTGCAGGGCCTTGAAGCGATCGGGGCTGTTGATGGCGCCCTTGAGGTAGGGCTCGATCGTCAGGCGCACGTTGTGCTTCTCAGCCAGCTCGATCATGGGCTTGAGGCCCTCGGCCATGCGGGTGATGGCGGCGTCCTGGAAGTTGCGATCGTCGTAGTGCAGGAAGCCGGAGCGGTGATGGTTGCCCGGGCCGATGGCGATGTAGGCGCAGCCGGCGTCGCCGGCCAGCGGAATGGCGTGGCGGAGTGTCTCGGCCTGGCGCTGCTGGGCGGCGGTGTCGTCGGAGAGGGGGTTGAAGCCCATCGCGCCGATCTGGCAGACCTCCAGGTTGCGCTGCGTCAGCGGGGCGAGCGTGGCGTCGACGCCGTCGTCGACCAGCGCGTCCGCGGCGATGGGCACGCCGCGGACGCCCAGCTCCACGGCCAGGTCGAGTGTCTCTTTGCCGGCTTCGAGTCCGAGGCGCATGGGTTGGCTCCGTCGCTTCGAGCGTGACAGGCTGGTGGGTGCGCGCCGACTCGGCCACGGCCATGGCGACGTCGACGCTGAGGACGGCGTCGTCGACCGTGGCGCTGGGGGCGGCGCCGTCGCGGATGCACTGGCAGAAGTGGGTCAGGGCATCGGTGTAGCGCGTCGTGCCGAGCTGCTCGGGCCCGGCGGTGAGCTGACGGGTCAGCTCGTCGTCGTGGCGGGCCCAGGTCAGGCGCTCCCAGATGTGGTGTCGGCCGCGAAGCTGGGCTTGGCCGTGCTCGGCGAACAGGTCGATGCGGGGGAAGTCGTCAAAGGCCGGGGCGCCGATGCCGCCGCAGGTCAGGGCGGCGATGGCGCCGCTGTGGAAGGCCAAGGTGATGGTGGCGGCGTCGGGCATGGGGCGATCGTTGAAGCGGCCGGCCTCGGCGTGGATGCGCAGGGGCGTGCCCATGAGATGGCAGACGGCGTCGAAGAGGTGGCAGGAGTTCTCGTTGATGAAGCCGTTGCCGTTGTCGGGATCCCAGGTCCAGTGGCTGGGCGGGGGCAGCCAGCCGAAGGCGTACTGGCCGGCGAGCATGCGGGGTTGGCCGAGCTCGCCCTCGAGCAGGGCCTTGAGCCTGGCCAGGGCGCGGTGGAAGCGGAAGCTGAAGCCGGCCATCACGGGCGCGCTGCTGGGGCGGACGAGCTCGGCGAGCTCGCGGGCGTGGCGGGCGTTGCTGGCCCAGGGCTTTTCGATGAAAAGGGCCAGGCCCTTGTCGACGGCGGCGACGAGCAGGTCGCGGCGGGCTCCGGGGGAGATGCAGACGCTGACGGCGTCGAGCGCTTCGCGCTGAATCATCTCGATCGCGTCGCGGTAGGCCTTGAAGCCGTACTGTGCCGCTGCGGCGTCGAGGTTGTCGCTGCTGCGGTCGGCGACGGCGACGAGCCGGACGCCGGGCATGGCGGCGAGGGTGCGCACGTGGAGCTGGCCGAAGCGGTGGCCGACGACGGCGAAGCGGATGGGGGCGTCGCCGCTCATGCCGTCGCCTCCGCGCCGCTGGGCTGGCGCAGGCCGGTGGTTGTGGTGGTCATGTCGTAGCGTCGGCCGGTGCGTGCGGATTCGAGGGCGCCGTACATCATTTCGGTGACGTGCCGGCCGAACTCGACGTTGGGGATGGGGTCGGTGTCGTCGCGGATGCACTGGACGAGGTGCTCGCTGGAGCGGGCGTAGTAGTTGAAGGCCCCGGGCACGGGCTTGGGCCACTGGGCCTTGGTGTGGTCGCCGCGGACGGGCAGGTGGTACCAGCCGTCGTCGCTGACCTCGGGCAGCAGGTCCTTGCGGTCGCTGATGATGGAGACGGCGTGGCCGCCGCCGGTGATGAGGTTGCCGCCTTCGCCGAAGATCATGAACCCGGAGCCGATGGTGCCCTTGAGCATGGGGTGGAAGGGGCGGCCGATGTGGAAGGTGCCCAGCCAGCCGGCGTCCATCTCGTAGTTGCTGAAGACGTTGTCGGGCGCGCCCATGGTGATTTTTTCGGTTTTTTCGGCGTGGAGCACCTCGTCCCAGTAGTTGCAGTCGTAGGGGTCGGTGGCGCGTTCGAGGAAGTCGGTGTAGCCGTCGTCGGGGACGATCCATCGTTCGGGGACGGAGATGGCGGCGTTGCCGGTGACGGACTTGCAGTCACCGAGCAGGGAGACGATCCGGTTCGGCGTGTAGGGGAAGTCGAAGAGCATGCCGCCGGAGTCGGCGCTGTAGAACGCCTTGTTGCCGTAGGGGTTTCCGCCGAGCATGTTGGAGTAGGTGGTGCCGGCGGTGTCGATGGCGGCGAACCAGTAGGGTCGGCCGAGCACGCCGGCGTCGATGAGCTGGCGCAGGTGGGCGATGTCGGGGTCGAGGGCGGTGTTGCCGCTGGGTTCGACGACGCACTTGACGCCCTTGGCGCGGACGGCATCGGTGATGCGCGTGGCGTCGTCGAGCGTCAGGGCCATGGGCTTCTGGATGAGCAGGTGCAGCCCGCGCTCGATGGCGGCGAGAGAGAACTCGGCGTGTGTGCCGGGGGCGGTGAGGATGAACACGGCGCCGAGCTCAGCCGTGTCGAGCATCTCGTAGTAGTCGGTGTACTGCTGTTTGGCGCCGAAGAGGCGGACGCAGGCGGCGGTGCGCCGGGGCTCGATGTCGCAGACGGCGGTGATCTCGGCGTGGGGGTCGTCGAGCAGGTGGGGCAGGTAGTAGGCGGTGGCCACGACGCCGCAGCCGACGATTCCGATGCGAACGGGGGGGTTGGCGGTGGGCATGTCTGCAACGTCCGATTCAGAGTTGGGCAAGGTTGAGTGAGGCCGATTCCGCGGTGGCGATTGTACCAGTGCGTGGCCCGGCGGGCAGAAGGGGCGTGGGGTCGGACGGTTCCATGTGCTGGCGTCACTGAACTCTGGCTGCAGGGTGGGTAGAGCGAAGCGAAACCCACCACGCTGGCCGTGGATTCCCGCCGCACCCGGTGGGTTTCGCTTCGCTCTACCGACCCTACATTCAGGCCTGCACGCGTTCTCCGACACCGGCTAGGCGATGGTCGCGGTGACCGGCGCGAGGCATGCGACTGCCGCGGCCTCGATGGGCTCGGGCTCGCTGGCCGCGATCAGCCCGACGCTGAATTGGGCCGGCACCTGCTGGTGGGATTTTTCGAGGCCGTCGCGGCCGAAGCCGAAGACGGTCATGGCCTGCTCCATCGGCCAGTAGGAATCGGTCACCGGCTCGGGGTTGGCGTGGCGGGGGTGGCGGGCGAGGTAGAGGCTGTGCTCGGCGCGGGGGTCGATGAACGCGACCCAGGCGGGGTGCGGCAGCGAGGTGGCCCACTTCTCGCCGGCCGACGTGAGCTCGCCCGTGCTGCGCAGGACGCGTTGGCCGGCTTCGTCGAGCGCGCCGGC
Source organism: Phycisphaeraceae bacterium (assembly GCA_007119405.1). The sequence continues at coordinate 745 of SKPT01000094.1, read as the reverse complement.
GGGCGTGCCCTCGTAGAGGAACCACCAGGGGCGCGGCGCCTCGAGGACCGTCAGTCGGGCGTGGGCGGGGAAGATGTCCCATCGCGTGGCCCATTGCCCGTCGCCGGAGCGCGAGGCGATGGCGGCGCGCAGCGGGCCGGCGGTGACCAGATGGGAGAGGCAGTCGGTGTTGCCGGGGTGGAAGTAGCTCTCGGGATGGACGAGGTTGGGGATGCCGCGGTAGTGGCCGGCCGCGCCGCCGGTGGGGCGGTAGCTGATCCAGTCGCGGCCGTGGCGGTCGAAGAGGCTGGCGAAGCCGGCGCCGGCCTTGTGGTAGAGCCACACGCCGTGGGCGGTGGTGATGCGCAGGCTGGCCTGGCCCTGGTGGGGGACGTCGTCGTCGACGGTGACCAGCGGCGGCGGCTCGGCCGCGCTTGCGTCGGCGGTGGGCAGGACGCGGTAGCGCCGCCGGGTGTGGGCCGGGGTGTGGCCGGTGAGCATGAAGGTGAGCAGGCGGTGCGAGGCGTCGTCGGGGTCGGCGTCGCACTGCCAGGGCACGGGGGCGTCGAGCGGGGCGTCGTTGGCGTCGAGCTCGAGCATGTGCCCGGCGTGGACGCCCGGCGGCAGGCGCAGCTCGGCGATGGCGTCGTGGCGCGGATGGTCGCCGGCGTGGGCGAGGAGGGTGAGCATGGGGTTGTCCTGGCGAGCGGTGCACGGTGGGTGGCACTCGGGCATAGCCTATCGATCCAGGGGTGGGGCGGTGGCG
>SKPT01000423.1 GCA_007119405.1 Phycisphaeraceae bacterium | reverse complement strand
GTTGCGCCCGGCCAGCGCGTCGCGCTCGATGCCCAGGCCGTCGCACACCGCGTCCAGCGCCGCGCCGTAGTCGGTGTTGCTGGCCGCGAGCGTCCCGTCGTCGCGGCGCACGAGCGTGTTGGCGGCGCCGATGGTCTCCGCCAGCGGCTCGACCTCGCCGCCGCGCTCGCGCACGAAGCGCATCAGGTGCTCCTTGTGCGGGATCGTGACCGAGGCGCCCGCGAAGTCGAGCGGGGCGAAATCCAGCCAGGCCCCGACCGTCGCCTTGAAGTGCTCGTACTCGGGCGGGATGGGCATGGGCAGGTACACGCCGTCGTAGCCCACGGCGTCGAAGCCCGCATTGTGGATCGCCGGGCTTTTGGAATGCGCCACCGGCCAGCCGATGACCCCATAGACCTTCGTCCGCCGGCCGATCGCGTCCCAGCGGTACAGGCGTTTCATCTGATCCAGGGTGGGCTGGCCCGGGGCCGTGGCGTTGTGCTCGTCGAGGGCGGCGAAGCTCAGCAGGGCGTTGAACTTCTTCGCCAGCACGCGCGACGCCAGGCCGAACTCCCCCATGCACAGGGCGACGGCCGGCTTGTAGCGCTGCATCAGGATCTCGAACGCCTCGAGGTTGTCGCGCAGCGAGCGGGCGAACCACGCGACCTTCATCGCCCGGCAGGCGTCGGCCTCGACCATCGCCTCCAGCCGCTGGTACAGGCGCGCCGGCCGGCGCAGGAAGTCGTGGCTGGAGAGGATCAGCCCGGGCCCGTGCCCCCCCGGGCCGTCCAGCAGCGCCTCGACGCGTCGCTTCAGCGCCGGGCTGGAGCGCCACGACGCCAGCTCCAGGTCGATGTACGCCGGGCTGCGCGCCCCGCGGCAGGCGTGGGCGAACAGCACCGCCCGCGTCGCGTCGTCGCCCTCGAACTCCCCGCCCTCCCACAGCGGCCGACAGGTCACGATGCACGGAAGCGGGCAGCGCTCGACCAGCGTCGTCACGGCCGTGGGCTCGTCGGCGAACGCGTCGAGGCGGAACTCGATCATCTCCGCCCCGAACTCCGCCGCCCGCGCCGAGTCGGCCAGGGCCTGCTCGAGCTGACGGACCATGATGGACACGGCCAGGCGCGTCATGCGGTCAGTATAGAGGCCCGGCCACGCGGATCGGCTCCCGACCCTTGCCATCCCGGCCGGGCCCGGTGCAGACCGGCGCGGCCGCCCTACCGCCGGGCCGGCGTCGCCTGCCGCGTCTGCTCCTGCATCCACCGCCACTGCCGCTCGATGCCCGTGGCCAGCGGCGTCGCCGGCGCGTAGCCCAGCTCGGCACGCGAGCGCGTCAGGTCCGCCCAGGTCTGCTGCACGTCGCCCGGTTGCATCGGCTGCTGGTGCGTGTGCACCGCCTTGCCCGTGACCCGGCCGATGGTCGCAATCAGGTCCTTGAGGCTCACCGGCGCGTCGCCGCCGAGGTTGTAGATGCGATAGGGGTGCTTATCGAGCGGCCGATCCATCGCCGCCCGGACGCCGGCGACGATGTCGTCGATGTAGGTGTAGTCGCGGCTGGTGCTGCCGTCGCCGAACATCGGGATGGGCTCACCCTCGCGCGCCAGGTGCAGGAACTTGCTGATCGCCAGGTCCGGCCGCTGGCCCGGGCCGTAGACGGTGAAGAAACGCAGGCACGTCACCGGCAGCTCGTGCAGGTGGGTGAAGGCATGGGCGATCAGCTCGCCGCTGCGCTTCGTCGCGGCGTAGGGGCTGATCGGCTCATCCACGGCGTCCGTCTCGGCGAAGGGCACCTTCCTGTTGTTGCCATAGACGCTCGATGAGCTGGCGAAGACGAAATGGTTGGCCCCCACCTCCACCGCCGCGTTGAGCAGGTGCACCGTGCCGTCGACATTCACGCTCGTGTAATAGGCCGGGCGCTCGATGCTCGGCCGCACGCCCGCCATCGCCGCCAGGTGCACGATCAGCTCCGGCTGCACGCGCTGCACGCAGCGCTGCACCGCGTCGGCGTCGCGCAGATCCAGCTCGCACATCTCGAAGGCATCATGCGCCGCCAGCGCCGCCGCGTTGGCGCGCTTGAGCTGCGGCGAGTAGAAGTCGCAGAAGTTGTCCAGCCCCGTCACCTGACGCCCCGACGCCAGCAGCGCCTCGCAAAGGTGCCAGCCGATGAACCCTGCCGCGCCCGTAACCAGAATTCTGCCGGCCATGTCGTCTCCAGGGCCCCGACCCGCATCCAAATGTAGAAGCCCGCATTGCCCGCGTCCAGCGCGGCGGGCCGGCGACGATCGCCGCCGGGTGCCACGGCTTGACCGCGAAGCGGCAAGCCGTGCGATCGTCGGCAAGCGCACGGCTCGCCCTTTGGGACAAGCCGTGGCACCCACGTCGGACGGCGTTTTACACCTCGGCCACGCCTTGCCCCTCCGCTCGCCCCAGCGCTGCCAGCGCCTCCGGCGACGCCGCCACCGCCCGCAGCCGCAGCGCGAAGTCGAACGGCCCCGGCTCAAGCCGATACGCCGGCAACAGCGGCGGGCCGCAGCTTGCGCTGCCCAGCCCGTTCTGCGCGTGATCCAGGTGCCACGTCACGTATGGCCGCGGGGTCAACTCGTGCATGTGCCCGGCCTGATCGATGTCGCGCACGCTGTAGCGATGGGCGCTGAAGTTCAGCCGCGGCCGACCCATCGCCATCAACCCCACGCCGGTTGCGTCGCGCAGCGCCACCCAGCGCACATCGCGGCGATTGCCGTTCTCCTGCGGGAACACGTACGGCGTCCAGAGCTCGTCCACGCCCGCACCATGCACCGCCACGCGCTGGCTGCGTCCCGTGTCCGCGTACGATTCGCCCGGGCCCAGCCCAAGCCACGTCACGCGATCCACCTCCCCCGGCAACTCCAGCTCCAGCCCCAGCCGGGGCAGCACCTCCGGCCAATCGCCCTGCATCTCGCCCGAGACCTGCACATCGACCGCCCCGTCGCCGTGCACCGTGTAGAGATACCGGCACGCGCAGCCGATCGCGCTCGCCGGCGGCGCGATGCGAGCCTCGACCGTCACGCGCATCGCATGCTCGTCCACCCGCTCGACGCGCACGTCATCGACACGCTGCTGAAGCTGATCCAGCCGCGCCGCCCGCCACGCCTGGCCCACGCGCTTGCCGGTGACCCGCCGCTCGTTGTCGATGGGTGCACGCCAGAGCTGCAGGCGCGGGCCATGCTCGATCAACTCGCGGCCGCCATACCGCCAACCCGCCAGCGTCCCCGTGACCGTGTCGAACACGATCCGCGCCCCGCTCGCCTCCAGCTCGACCAGGCGTCCCGCCTCGCGACTCTCGAGCGCGGGCATCGCCTCACCCCCGGCCACGCCCCCGCGCCCCCTCGCCTCCGCGTGCCACGGCAACGCCAACTGCGTCATGCACAACTCATGCCCCGCTCCCGCCCACGACCGCGCCGTCGCCAGCACAAAACGCAGCTCCAGGTGATACTCCGCCCCACCCACCATCGCCGCCGGCTGCTGCACCGGCAGCGCCAGCTCGCGCTGCGCGCCGGGCTCAACAGGCCCCGCCGCCACGCGGCCGCTGTGCAACACCGCCCCGTCGCACGTCACCGCCCAGCACAGATCAACATCCGACAGGTCATCAAAATCGAGCTGGTTCCGCAGCCGCACCGTTCCCGGCCCCGCGTCAACCCCCTCCACCCGCACCGGCTCCAGCACCTTCTTGTACTCGACCAACCCCGGCGAAGGGGTGCGATCGGGCATCAGCAATCCGTCGGCGACAAAGTTCCCGTCGTTGGGCTCATCACCGAAATCCCCGCCATAGGCATACCACAGCCGCCCGTCGGCCGTGCGCTGCTCGATGCCGTGATCGATCCACTCCCACACGCACCCGCCCTGCAAGCGGTCATGCGCATAGAACACCTCCCAATAGTCATGCAGATCGCCCGGCCCATTGCCCATCGCGTGCGAATACTCGCACAGGATGAAAGGCTTGTCCGCGTACTGGCCCGGCTGGATCGTCCGCCCGCTCGCCTCGACCGCCTCGCCCCGCCCCACTTTCGCGCAGAAGGCGGTGTCCGCGTACATCCGGCTGAACACGTCCGCCAGCTCCAGGTCGTAATTGCCCTCGTAATGGATCGGCCGCGTCGGCTCATGCTCGCGCGTCCACGCCGCCATCGCCTGGTGATTGCGCCCGAAGCCCGACTCGTTGCCCAGCGACCACATGATCACGCTCGCGTGGTTCTTGTCGCGCTCGACCATGCGCCGCATGCGATCGACGTACGCCTGCTGCCAGGCCGGGTCGTCGCTGAGCCGACTCCAGTCGCCCACGGGCTGGAAGCCGTGCGTCTCGATGTCCGCCTCGTCGATGACGTAAAGCCCGTGCTCGTCGCACAGGTCGTAGAAGCGTGGCTCGTGGGGGTAGTGAGCCGTGCGCACCGTGTTGATGTTGTGCCGCTTCATCAGCAGCACGTCCTGCTCCATGGTCTCGACGTCCAGCGCCCGTCCGCATTGCGGGTGCCACTCGTGGCGGTTGACGCCCTTGAGCATGACGGCCTTGCCGTTGACGAGCAGTTGCCCACCGCGCACCTCGACCTGCCTGAAGCCGACGCGCACCGGCACACACTCGAGCAGTTCGCCGGCGTCATCGAGCAGTCGCACCAGCAGCGTGTGGAGCGTCGGCCGCTCCGCGGACCATTTGGCCGGCGCCTTGACCGCCGCCTCGAGTGTCACCGCGGCCACGCCGTGGGCGTCGAGCGTCACCGCCTCGCCCAGCGGCGCATCGAGCACGTCGCGGCCGCGATCGTCGACCAGCCGCGCTTCGACGCGCCGCTTCGCGCGCTCGCCCGTGACGTTCGCCAGCGTCACGTTCGCCGTCAGCGTCGCGTCGCGGTGGTGCTCATCGAGCGTGGTGCGCAGCCCCACGTCCCAGACGTGCACGCGTGGCGTGGTGACAAGCCAGACGTCGCGGAAGATGCCGCTGAGCCACCACATGTCCTGGTCTTCGAGGTACGTGCCGTCGCACCACTGGTAGACGCGCACGGCCAGCAGGTTCTCCCCGTCGTGCACCTGCTCGCTGACGTCGAACTCGCTGGGCACGCGGCTGCCCTGGCTGTAGCCGACGTGCTCGCCGTTGACGTACACGTCGAACGCCGCGTCCACGCCCTCGAAGCGGAGCACGTGCCGCCCCGCCACCTCGCCCGCGCCGGCCACATGAAACGTCCGCCGGTAGGACCCTGTCGCGTTCTCGTCCGGCACGCGCGGCGGATCGACGGGGAACGGATAATTCACGTTGGTGTAGTGCGGCCGACCGTAGCCCT
>SKPT01000654.1 GCA_007119405.1 Phycisphaeraceae bacterium | reverse complement strand
TCCGCGGTGACGCGCACCCAGACGTCGGGCCACTTCGGCCGCCACAGGTCGCGATGACGCTTGACGTGCGGATAGCCCGACATGGGGTTGGCGACTTCATCCGTCTCCCACCATGATGGGCGGCGCGGCTCGGCCGTGGTGGCGCGGTGCGGAACGTTCAAACGAAGCGTTTCAATGCGGGTGATCTTCACGTCGGCTCCTGCGATGCGTACAGCGACGCGACCGGCACGCCCGCGCCGCCCTGTTCGACCGATCGGTACCCCGCTTCGAGCACCTCGACCGCCCGCCAGCCCACGTCGCCCGGCGAGTGGTTCTCATCCCGGCCAAGCACCACATCGATGAGATTGCGCACCGGCCCATCGAGCGGCCACTTGCACTGCTCCGCCAGATGCTCGGGCGGATTCTGCCGGTGCTCGTAGCGATGGACGCGGGCTTGCCTGCCCCTCAGTTGCATCTCGATGTGCCCGCGGTCGCCGTAAATATGCAGATCGTGCGTCTCGTGGGCGCGGGTGTTGCCGATACCGGTAAAGCTTCCGATCGCCTCGCCATCGAACTCGACCGCCAGGGCGTCAACCAGGTCCACCGCCAGGCCGTGGGTCTTCATGAAGCCGCTGACCGTGACGGGGTGGATATCCAGCAGCCAGAAGACCAGCCCGATCGCATGGGTCAACTGCGTCTGCCCGTGCCCCCCGCCGGAGAGTTCCGGACTGCTGTAGGCCTTGCTGGGCCCGACCAGGCCCCCGTGCGACATGGGCCCCTCTTCACCGCGCAGCAGGTGCTGAACGTTGGAGCAGTACTGACTGATGATCAACTGCGGCCGCCCGATCTCGTCGTCGCGGATGATCTGCCGCACCCCCTGGGCGATGGGCAGGTAGCTGCACGTGTAGCCGACGATGATCTGCCGCGACTGGCGCTGCGCCAGCTCGAGAAGTTCGCGCGCTTCGGCGGCGCGGGTCGTCATGGGCTTTTCGATCATCACGTGCGCGCCGCGCTCGATCGCAGCCTTGGCGACGGCGTAGTGATGGCCATGGCTGGTGGCGACGACGACGCCGTCGACATCTTCCCTGGCCAGCAGTTGCTCGTGCGATTCATAGCTGCGCGGAATCGCGAACTTCTCACGCACCATCGCGCCCTTGTCCCGGTCGGTGTCGCAAACCGCCACGAGCTCAACGTCGCCATGCTCGACGAGCGCCGGCAGGTGGGTGCGGGTGGCCCACCACCCTGTGCCAACGACCGCAATGCGCGCTTTGCCTGCCATGGACGCTGTGTTCCTTTCAAGGCGGTTCACGAACCGATCACCGATTGCCCCGGGCGCTGAGTCCGGAGACACAGGGTACTCGCGTTCGCTCGCGGCGGTGTCAGCCTGACGGCAGCAGCGCCAACGTGGCGTCGCTGGGGCGCGCGATGACGTGAGCGGCCACGAGCTTGCCCAAACCTTCAACTTTCGCGGAGCCGGCCTCAACGGCGGCGGTGACGGCCGCGACGTCGCCCCGGAGCACGACGGTGATGTAGCCGCCGCCGAGCTTTTCCTTGGCCACCACGGCGACGTTGGCGGCCTTGCACGCGGTGTCGATGGCCTGGAACACGGCGGTGAAGCCCTGCGTTTCGATAAAGCCCAGAGCCGGGGCGTCGGACTCAGCCATGGTGGGGGTGACCTCCTGGGGCAGCAGGACCACGTCCTGCGCGATGAGCGGGTTGTGTTCAGGCGGACTCCAGATCGCCGGCCAGGCGGACGGCGTCAGGGCGTCGAGCAACGTCGTTGTCAGGCGGGTGTGCAGGGCCGCGGCGTGCTGCCGGGCGGCGGTGAGCGCGGCTTCGAGGTCGCCGCGTGCACCGACGAGCTTCAGCACCAGGCCCATGAGGTCATTGAGCTCGGCCTGGAGGATGTCGACGCCCGCGGCCTTGTGGGCGGCATCCAGCGCGGCGACGGCGCCGGTGAAGCTGCTGCTTTCCACGATGGCCAGAGTCCGCGGCGCGTCCAATTCAGATGCTCCCCCGGCGGCGAAGCTCGGCCAGCACCGCCTGGGTGATCGCCGCCACATCTTCCTCGCCGCGCGGCGGGCATCCCTCGGCGGGCGGATCGACCACGCCAAAGTCCGCCATGATGCATTGCAGTTGCCGCGAGAGTTCCTGGCGATCCACCTTCTGCGTGTCGCTCAGGGGCTGGCGGCTCTCGCCGAGCTCGAGGCCGCGCAGCGTCGCCGCGGCGCGGAAACCGCCGGGGAAGTCGGCGGAGTAGAGCATCGTGTCAAAGATCTCCAGCAGCCGGTACTGCAAGCTCATGGCCTCGTCCAGCCGCCCCGCCTGCGTCAGGTCATACAGTTGCCGCGTCAATTCCGGGAGGATGCCGCTGGTGGCGTTCGTGCCGCCGTCGCAGCCGATCAGCAGCATGGGCACGAGCACGGCCTCCCAGCCGGTGAGGAAGCTGAAGTCCGGCCGATGCGGCCGCACCGCCGCGATCATGCGCATCATGTTGGGAAGGTCGCCGGAGGAGTCCTTGATGCCGATGATGCGCTCGAACTCGCTCAGCCGCTGAATCGTTGGCACGTCGATCGGGCTGGCGAACATGGGGATGTTGTAGAGCGTGACGTCGATGGGGCTGTTGACGGCGATCTCGCGAAAGTAAGCGTACACGCTTTCCGGCGAGAGCTTGTAGTAGAAGGGGCTGACGATCGCCACGGCGCGGGCGCCGTAACCGGCGTAGGCCTCGCAGGCGGCGAGCGTCTGCTTGACGTTGGCCTCGGCAGCGCCGGCGAGCACGGGCACCCGGCCGGCCGCGGCGCGGCAGACGATCTGGACAATGCGGCGGCGCTCCTCGACCGTGAAACGCAGGAACTCGCCAGTGGAACCGTTGGGATACAGCCCATGCACGCCACGGTCGATCAGCCAGTTGACGTAGCGGTGCAGTTCCGCCTCGTTGAGTGTGCCGTCATCGAGCAGTGGCGTGAGGTTGGGGGTGAAGATGCCGCAGAGTCGTTGGGTCATAAAGCACGCGCGTTGTCCGTTTGTCGCCAGCGCCACCGGGGCTCGAGCTGCCCGGCGCCTGCGGGACATGATACACAACGCGCCCTGCGGATGGACCACGGCTCATCGCTGCTGCGGCCGCCGTACCCGACCCTGCCGCAACGCAGCGCGTCGGCGCAGCAACAACAGCCCGCCGAGGCCCAACACCGCCAGCGTGCCCGGCTCACTGGGCACCACCGTGAACCAGCAACTGCACGAAACGCGCCACGTCGGCCATGTCGAAGATGCCGTCGCCGCCGATCGCCACGTCGAGGCTGCCGTTGTGCCGGGACCCTCGCCGGCGGCATGATGCTCCTGCGCTGCCGCACGTGAGCCGCATTCCCGCGCGGCATGCGAATCACCAGCCGCTTGTCAGCCTCCATCCTGTCGGGTCAGGCATTGTTCATGCGCCCGCCGGTTCGCAGAGCGCGGCGAAGACTTTGTTCATGCCCGCGGCGACCGCATCGCAGTCTTCATCGGACCACCATTGGTTCACGTGGATCGTCACCATCCGGGCGTACAGATCGTCGGCAACGGGGCAGGTGTCGCGAACCTCCTCGCCAAGGTCATACCAGATCGGGAACATGTGCGAGTAGAGATGCCAGTCGGGCCCGTGATCGGCCCCGCGATGAGCCGCGGCGATGCCCTCGGCCCGGAGGGCTTCGGCGATCTTATCCGCCAGGTCGTGGGTGTCGGGGAAGAAGCGGATCTGGTAGCCGATGTCGCCTTCGGGATCGTTGGACGGTTGCGGCCGGATGCCGCGGTAGGCCGCAACTTGCGAGACGATGCGCCGGTTAACGCGCCGGTAGCGTTCGACCAGCGGCAGCAGTTTGTCCAGTTGCTCCAGGTTGACCGCGGACTCGAGTTCACTGAGGCGATAGTTGCCGCCGACGAACAATTCCCCCTCGTAACGCGGCGGGGCGAAGCGGTTCGGCCGCCAGAGCCCGCCGCCCTCGGCCAGTTGGGCGGCGCGTTCGAAGGTGTCGGTGTGGTTGGTGATGAACATCCCGCCTTCGCCGCCGCCGATGATCTTGTAGGCCGAGATGCTGAAGCAGCCGATGTCGCCGATCGTCCCGACGAATCGGCCGCGGAACTGCCCGCCTGGGCTCTGGGCGCAATCTTCGATGACCTTCAGGCCATGCCGGGCGGCGACCTCGCACACGCCGGCCATGTCGGCGACGGTGCCCCAGTGATGGGTGGGCACGACGGCAACGGTGCGGTCGGTGATGCAGGCCTCGATTTTCGACGGGTCAATCTGGAGCGATTCGTCGACGTCGCAGAACACGGGTTTGGCGCCGGCGAGCATCATCGCGGCCCCGGTGGCGATGAAGCCCAGCGCGGGGCAGATCACCTCGTCGCCCGGCTTGGCACCCACGCCGACGATCGCCGCGTGCAGCGCTGCCGTCCCGGAACTGACGGGCATGGCATGGGCGACGCCGAACAACTCGCGGGCCTTGGCTTCATACAGGTCGCCGAAGGCCGGCCTGGGGTGCGCGGTGGCGTAGCGCGCGAGGTTGGGCCCGCCTTCGGGCAGGTCATCGTTGGTGACGGCGCCGGCAAGGCGTTGCATCGCCGCGTCGTTGAAGCCGAACCGGCGCGCGATGGAGAGAAACTCCTCGACGCCGATCTTCGGCTCCGCCTGCCCGACAGCGTGGGGGAAGGCTCGCGGGCCGCCATTGATCGCCAGAGCTGCGGGTTCGGTGTTGATCGCCATGCCTCTGCCCTTGGTGTTCCACACCGCGTGTGATATCGTTTCCTGCACGCCCGGCACACGGGGGCGATGCGTCACTTGACCCAAATATACCGGCTCAGGGCTTGATCGCCATGACGGAAATTGCCGCAGATGTGCATATTCCTGCACCGGCCCGACGGGTGGGCGGGCTCGACGCGGCCGCGGAGCGACCGGTGCTGCTCGCGGCCGGCGGGTTTCGCATGGGGCCGGGGTTGTCGCGAGAGGTCCACTGCATCGAGTCGTGGATGTTCGAGTTCTTTCTCACCGGCCGCCTCGATCTGCATGTCGGCGGCGCGGGCTGGCGCACCGTCGGGCAAGGCCAGGGTGTGCTCTATCCGCCGCGGACACCCTTCTGCGAGAGGCTGCCGCGCGGATGCGCCGAATGCACGAGTTTTTCGCTGTTTTTTAATGACGGCGGGTACGCGCCGCTGTTGCAGCGCATCGGCCGGGCACCGCGGGCCTGGTGGGTGGACGATCCGGACCGCGCGATGATCCGCCTGGTCACGGAGATCGAGCGGGCCGTCGAGCCGAGCCCCGCGTCGGACCTGTTGCTGT
>SKPT01000033.1 GCA_007119405.1 Phycisphaeraceae bacterium | reverse complement strand
CGTCGCCGGTGGTGCTGGTGACGATCGTCGGCGTGCTGGTCGAGGTGCCGGTGATGCTCGCGCTGGTCAAAATCGCCAACCGCACCCGGCACTGGTTTCCCGGCAGGCAGGCCCCGGCCGCCGCGCCCGCCGACTGACCCCGCGCTCGCGTGAAGGAGACGCCGATGTTTAGCCGCTTCATCCTGGCGACCGATCTGTCCCCGGCCTCCTTCGCCGTGGTGCGCTCCGTTGGCGCGTTGCAGGCGATGGGATCCCGGCATTGCCTGCTTCTTCATTGCCTGAGCATGGAAGGGGCGGTTTCCGCGGCGTTTTCCTACAACGCCGAAGCGGTCGAGCAGGCGCTCGCGGAGCAGGCAAGCATCCTGGTCGAGCAGGGCTTGACGGTCGAGACCAGGACCGCCATCGGGGCTGCCAGGCGGGAGGTGAACCGGATCGCCGCCGAGGAGGAATTCTCGTTGATCGTCGTCGGGTCACAGGGCCGGTCGTTGATCGGTGAGAAGCTCTTGGGCGGCGTCGCCTATGGCATTCTCAGCCATGCCCGGCAGGCCGTGCTGGTGGTGCCCGTGACGCCGCAGGCAGACGACGCTCCCCCGCGGGCGCGGCAGTGGGATTTCCAGGCCCACGTGCTGTTCGCCACGGACTTTTCGGAGCCGGCCGACAACGCTTTCGCCCACGTCAGGCGACTGGTGGCCGAAGGGGTACGGCAGGTCACCCTGGTTCACGTCCAGGACAAGGTCAAGCTGGAGCGTCATCTCGAGGCGCGACTGGACGAGTTCAACGCCGTGGATCGCGACCGACTGGAAGCGCTCAAGCGGGTGCTGGTGACGGAGGCCGAGGTTGAGGTGGGCATCGAGCTCTCTTATGGCGTGCCGGCGCAGGAGATCACGCGACTGATCGAGCAGCGCAGCGCGCACCTGGTGGTGATGGGCACCCAGGGGCGGGGCTTTGCCGGCGAGCTCGTCCTGGGCAGCGTCAGCCACAGGGTGGCGCGCTCGGCCGCCGTGCCGGTGCTGCTGATCCCGGCCGACTGCGGCGAATCGGCTCATTGAGCGGTTCGGTGCCGGGCCGGGGTGCGACGCCAAGCGGCAGGTGGCGAGCAAGGCCGTGAACTTCATGCGTGGCGGCGCTGATGTAGGGTGGGTAGAGCGAAGCGAAACCCACCAGTCTTGCCGTGGATTCTCGCCGCAACCGGTGGGTTTCGCTTCGCTCTACCCACCCTACAGCCAGAGTTCACGGCGGCAGGTGGCCGGGGGGGGGGAGCATCAGCGCCTGGGCCGCCGCGGTTGAGGGATTTTCGGCTGGCGGAGCGGTCGCATGGGGGATGGGGCGTCGCCAGGCTTGAATACTTGGCAAAAAGGTCTTTTGATAGGACAATTGGCGCGGTCGATCCGGGCATGGGCCGGGCTCGTGCTGTCCCGGGCCCTGGCCCCGCGGTGGTGGGGGGCGCAGGGCGGCTGGGCGGAGGCGTCGGCCCGGCACCGGGGCCGGGTCGGTAAGAGCAGGAGCCAAGCCATGGCCATGAGTCGCAGAGAGTTCGTCACCGCCACCAGCCTCGCCGGCGCCGGGGTGGCCGCGGTGGCGGCCGGCGTGACGCTGAACAAGGTCGTCGGCGCGCCGCGGGATCCGACCGGCCCGGGCACCATCCGGCGCTTGACGGTGCTCAACAACGTGGAGAAGGAGCGCCACGAGGACGTGCTGCTGCGCATGCAGCGCGAGCTGGTCAAGGCCATGGCCAAGCCGGTCGAGCAGCGGCGATGGATCATGGTCATCGACACGCGCAAGTGCGTCGGCTGCGATGCGTGCACGGTCGGGTGCGTGGCGGAGAACAAGCTGCCGCCGGGCGTGGTGTATCGGCCCGTGGTCAAGGAGGAGTTCGGCGAGTTCCCCAACATTCAGATCCGCTTCACGCCGCGGCCGTGCATGCAGTGCGAGAACCCGCCCTGCGTGCCCGTGTGCCCGGTGAAGGCGACGTGGAAGCGCCCCGACGGCATTACCACGATCGACTACGACAAGTGCATCGGCTGCCGGTACTGTCTGACCGCCTGCCCCTACCACGCGCGGACGAGCGACTTCGGCGAGAACTGGCAGGATGAGACCGCCCCCGGCGGCGAGACGGGCGAGGGCCGCGCGATCCAGGGCGGGCGCGCCCCGTGGGCCGAGGCGCCCAGCTTCGAGTACGCCAAGAGCTGGGACCGATCCAGCGGCGGCTCGCCCAAGGGCAACGCCCGCAAGTGCCACTTCTGCCTGCATCGGCTGGAGGTTGGGCAACTGCCGGTCTGCGCGACGACGTGCATCGGCCGGGCGACGTATTTCGGCGACGCGAACGACGCGGACAGCCTCGTGAATGAGCTGATCACGAAGCACCAGGTCCAGACCCTGCTGCCGCATCTGGGGACGAAGCCGCGAGTGTACTACATCGTCTGAGGAGCCCGAGCATGGCCGCGCCGGCAATTCAATACCGCTTCGACCGTCGATGGGACTTCCACATCTCGCTGGTGGTGGGTCTGATCGCGCTGCTGGTCGGCGCGGTGGGCGTGTTCCGCGTGCTGGTCTGGCACGACCACGGCGCGTTGGGCAGCTACGTGCCTTGGGGGCTGTGGGTCGCCGCCTACGTCTACCTGGTGTGGATGGAGGTGGGCATGATCCTGGGCTACTACGCGCTGAAGCACGTGTTGAAGGTCGAGGGCATCGAGAAGCTCGGGCCGGTGATCGTGCTGGCGGCGATCTGTGCCCTGCTGGCGGCGCTGATGATCATCGGCATGGATCTCGGCCACCCGTTCCGGGCCTGGCGGGCGCTGGTGTTCGCGGACTTCAGCTCGCCAATGACGTGGATGATCTGGCTGCACTCGTTCTACCTCGTGCTGCTGGCGGTGGAGTTCTGGGCGTACCGCAACGACTACGAAGACCTGATCAAGTGGCTGAACTGGGTGAACATTCCGGCGGGCGTGGCGCTGATCGGCGTCATCGGGGCGCTGTTCGGGGTGATCGCCGCCCGGCCGTTCTGGAACGCGTCGATCCTTCCGATGGCGTTTTTCATGAGCTCGCTGGTCGCGGGCACGGCGTTGATCCTGCTGCTGCATCTGCTCTTTTCGCCGCTGGCGGGGCAGCGCGTGTACCAGCGCACGGCGCAGGAGTTGGGGCGTTTTCTCATGTGGGCGATCCTGGTGGGGCTGCTGGCGTCGGGCGCGAACCTGGTCGTGACCATGTACCCGGATGTGCCGGCGAAGTCGGAGGCGATGCGGCTGCTGCTGTTCGGGCCCTACTGGTGGAGTGTCTGGATCGTGCACCTGGCGCTGGGCACGCTGGTGCCGCTGGTGCTGCTGGCGTTGTTCCGGCGGTCGCTGCTGGCGCTGGGGACGGCCGCGACGCTGCTGGTGAGCACGTTCGTGATGGTGCCGCTGAACGTGGTGATCCCGGGCCTGGCGTATCCGACACCGGAGCTGCGCGGCATCGTCAGCGCGTACGTCCACCCGCGCCTGAGCTACGACTACGTCCCGAACATGACCGAGTGGCTGGTGGTGGTGTTCGGCCTTGGGGTGGCGCTGACGCTGTTCGCCGTCGCCTACTACCTGCTGCTGAACCGTTATTACGCGGATCTCGCCCGGCAGCCGGAGAACGCGATCGCTGCAAGCACCGGGGCCGAGCCTGCTCCAACGCAAGCCGCGAGTCAATAATTCTCGCCCGTGAAAGGCACCGCCATGACCGATACCGCGGACAACACCTCAGGCGCCCGGACGCGACGCCAGTTCCTCGCCGGCGGAGCGCTGCTGGGCACGGGGCTGATCGGCCGCTCGCTCGAAGCGGCGCAGGACATCGGCGGCGCGCGCGGCGCGGACAGTGCCGTGCTCAAAAACCGGCGACCCGATACCCCCTACACGCTCGCACAGGTCGAAAACACGCTTTACTCCGCCTGCCTTCAGTGCAACACAGGCTGCGGGATCAAATGCAAGGTGCAGGATGGCGTGGTGACCAGGATCGACGGGAACCCTTACAACCCGTGGACGCTGCTGCCACACCTGCGCTACGCGACGCATCCCGATGACGCCGTGCCCGTCGACGGGGCGATCTGCCCCAAGGGCCAGGCGGGATTGCAGACGGCCTACGACCCGCACCGGCTGCGCAAGGTACTCAAGCGGGCGGGCAAACGCGGTGAGAACCGGTGGGTGAGCATCCCATTTGAACAGGGGGTGCGCGAGATCTGCGAGGGCGGCAGGCTGTTCGCGAACGTCGAGGGTGAAGCCGATCGTCATGTCGAAGGCCTGCGCGAGATCATGGCGCTGCGCGACCCGGAACTGTCGGGCCGGATGGCGGACGACGTGCAGGCCATCTGGGATGCGGATTCACAGCAGGTCAGGCGCGAGCTGGTCGACCAGTTCAAGCAGAAATACGCCGACCACCTGGACAAGCTGATCGACCCGGACCATCCGGACCTCGGGCCAAAGAACAACCAGATCGTGTGCATGTGGGGCCGGCTCAAGGGTGGGCGCAGCGACTTTTACCGCCGGTTCACCGCGGCGATGGGCTCGGTCAACGCCCACGGCCACACCACGGTGTGCCAGGGGTCGCTCTATTTCACCTGCTCGGCGATCAGCGACCAGTATCGCGACGGTTCGTTCAGCGGCGGCCGCAAGTTCTACTGGCAGGCGGACACGGAGAACGCCCGCTTCGTGCTCTTCGTCGGCGCGAATCTGTTTGAGGCCAACTACGGCCCGCCCAACCGCAGCGTGCGGCTGACCGACGGACTCGCCACCGGGCGGACGAAGATCGCCGTGGCTGACCCGCGCTTCAGCAAGCTGGCGAGCAAGGCGTGGAAGTGGCTGCCGCTGAAGCCCGGCAGCGACACCGCCCTGGCGATGGCGATGATCCGCTGGGTGCTGGAGAACGCGCGGTTCGACGAGCCGTTCCTCCGCGCCGCCAACCGCGCCGCCGCCCACGCCGTGGGCGAGACCAGCTGGACCAACGCCACGTGGCTGATCGCCATCGACGACGCGGGCAGGCCCGGGGCGTTCGTCCGCGCCCGTCAGCTGGGTCTGGCCGAGGGCGAGGAACTGCTGGTCATGCGCGACGCTCAGCCGACCGCCGTCGACCCCAACCACGAGACCGACCCCGTGCACGGGGACCTGTTCGTCGACGCCATCCTCCCCGACGGCACGCGGGTGAAATCGAGTCTGCAGCTGCTGCTCGAAGCGTCGCGGGAGCACACGCTCGCCCAATGGGCGGAGATGACCGGTGTGGCGGAGCAGGACATCATCGACACCGCCCGGGAACTGACCAGCCACGGCAAGCAGGCGTCG
>SKPT01000275.1 GCA_007119405.1 Phycisphaeraceae bacterium | reverse complement strand
GTGTCGCGCAGGATGGCGACGTTGCCGCCCGTGCGCCGCGTGTTGACCCGCACCTGGTTCACCCCGCCGCGGCGTCGCCCGCCCTTGCGGCGGCGGCGCACGGTGGACGCGGCCAACGGCTCCCAGCGCTTGCCCAGGTGGTCGCTGCCGCCGCGGCTCAGCTTCACGAAACGCCGGCGCATCGCGCCCATGTACCGCGCGGCCCACTGGCGCTGAGCGTCGCGCACGTCCGGCCCGCCGCGCTCGATCGCGTGGGCGAACTTGCGCAGGGGGCGGATATTCACGGTTACGCGGGGCTGGCGGGCCATGAGGGATCCTGTCAGGCGACGAGGCCAGGCACGCACGCCATCACGTGCGGCGCGAGCTCGCCAAGCTGCTCGATCGCGTCGCGGCCGCGCTGCCGGGCCTGCTCGCGCTCGGCCTGCTGCTGCTCGCGGCGAGGATCGTCGGCGGGGAACTGCGTGTGGCGCGTGACGCTGTACGCGGCGTCGCCTGCCTGGCGCTGCGCCTCGTGCACGATGTCGACGTGCTCGAGCATGGTGGGCAGGTCCACGCCCAACGCTTCGCGCAGATCACGCAGACGCAGCCAGCGCGCCGCGCCGTCCGGAGCGCCGCGGGCCTCGTCGGCGATCGCTTCGGCGTAGGCGTCGAGCAGACGCTCGCGGGGCGTGGGGCCTTCGTCCTGCTCGGGCTTGGTGGGGTTGGCGGGTGCGGATGTCATGGCGGGTACCTCGGTGGTGGTGGTGGCTGGGGCGGGTTACGCGAACGTCGCGGGCGTGGTGATCGGCGGCGGTGGGTCGGGGTGGCGCGCCACCTCCTGCCCAATGTGGTGTGGCTCGGGCGCGGCCTCGGGCTCCTGCTCGCCGAACAGCTCGCGATGCTGCCGCCGCAGCTTGCCGATGTTCTGGCGGGTGCGGGTGAACGCCTCGGCCTTCTCCCGCAAGCCCATCGCGTTGACGCGCAGCTCGCCTTCCTCGCGCTCCCGCTGCTGCACGATGCGCTTGGTCTCCTCCTCGTGCTCGCGCCACGCCCTGCCCGCCTGCTCGGCCTTGGCCTTCGCCTCAGCTTCGCCGGCGAGGGACGCCTCAAGCTCGGCCACGTCGGCGAGCGCCTGGGCGTGCGCACGCATCTGCTCGCCGCTGATGTCGAGCGCGCGCATGAGTTGCTTGAGCCGGCCGACGTCGCCGGCGGCGTGTTCGCGGCCGGGGCGCAGCAGCTCGCGATACTCGTCGAACAGCTCCGCGCGGGGCTGCGGCTTGCCGATTACTTCGTCAACGATGCTCGTCATAGCGGGGCTCCGGTGGTGACATAGTGCCGTCAGGTCCGCGAACGGCGGTTACGTTCGACTCGTGGCGATCAGTAGCGATGCCCCCACGCCAAGTCGGCCGCGGCCTTCTTCGCTTCGGGGCTGGGGCGGGTGCCGTGCACGTCGCCGCTGTGGTAGCTGGCCGCCATGCGCTCGTTGCTCTGGCCCGGGACGATCGGGTTGCGCACGAGCGAGCTGGCCATGATCGCGTCCGCCCAGTGCCGGCCCTTGCCGTCCACCAGGTCGGGCTCGATCTCCACCGACACATTGCCCACGCGGCGGGCGAGGGCGAGTGATTCGTCGTCCGCGAAGCGGTGGCTGAGCACCAGCCAATCGCCATCCACCTTCGCCCCGACGATCGCGCCGAGCTTGTCGCGAGCGCTCTGGCCATGGTCGACCGTGATGTCCGGCGCGACGCCGGCCGCGATCATCGAGTTGGTCGTCTCGGCCATGCGGACGAGCCGCTGCTGGTCAACGGCCAGCTCCCATCCGGCGCGAGGGTGACGGTAGCTGCCAACCCGCAGCACGCGCATGTCGAGCGTGCGCGGGTCGGTGCTGGAGGGGACGAGGGCTTCGGCCGTGAAGGGGGCGTTCAGGTACATGCGTCGATCGCTCATCGGTTGTCCCTTGCGTGAGGGGTTGAGGTCGAAAATGCCGGCGGCGCGGTGTGACACCGAACCCCAATTCCAAGGAGCGACCACGAGCCGCACCGAGCCCGCGCCGCCGGCGGGAGCCATCTACGTTGCGGCGGCCTCGCGCCGGCGCGCGGCTCGGGCGTCGAGGATCTTCTCCAGCCGGCCGATCGTCTCGACCGGGTACACGTTCGCGCTGCCGAGCTGTCCGACGGGCTCGATGCCCTGCTGCTCGATGAGGTACCTCACCTGGCGCTCGGTCTGCGCCAGCCGGGAGGCGAGCTGCGGGACGCTGATGATGTTGGGTTCAAAGCTCATGCGGGCCTCCTGCTGGTGGCGTCGGGGGATTGGCGGGCAGGGTGCGGGAAGGTCCGGGCGGCGGTGCGGAGTGTCGGGTGTTTGACACTGCCGGCGCCCGCGCCAAACGCCCCAGAATCGCCCGTGTCGCGTCCGGGTTTCGGGCGGGGCTTTGACCGTGCTGCCGCCTGGGGCGGGCGTGGGGTAGTAAGAAATCGCCGCCGTGATACGCTTTGGGCATCGCCCCGCTGGTGTTGAGGCCCGCCGGCAATCCCCCCACGCCATGTCCACGTCCGCCGCCCCCGCCGTGCCGGTCGAGCGCGTCAAAGCCGTCGTCGAGTCCATGCAGGCCGGCCATCACAGCGTCTGGTTCGAAGACGTGATTGAACTGCTCGACGGGCTGATGCTCTCCGGCGCTCACGCGGAGCCCGGTGCCACTGAGGTCCAGGCGACTGCGCGGATCGTCGTTGCGCGCGGTGACGCGCGGCGCCCAGCGCTTACATGGGTGGTGCTGCTGCTCGCCGCGCACGACATCGAAATGCGATGTGTCAGCGGGCCGCGCACGGTCGGGCGACTCAACTACGCGAGCGCGTTCGACTGGCGGTATGTGCCCGCCGTCAGGCGATGGTCTCACAACGGCCGCGCCACTACGCCGACGGACCTGGTGCTCACAGAGCGCACCGCGGCCATGTGGTTGGTCTCAGGGCTGACCGCCCCGGGCAAGGTCTCGGCCCTGAAGATCCCCGGCAACAACGCCACCACGCTCCGCCGCCTCGGCCGCCAGCTCCAGCGTATCGCGCCGATCGGCCGGCTCAGCGTGTCAGCGTCCGCCGCCGGCTCGCCGCGGATCGTGCTCGGCGATGATGCGTTGCCGGCGATGGAGCAATGGCTGGGCGAGCGAGTCCCGCCGGCGGTGTGGCGCGAATGAAAAGCCCCCGCCAGCACGAGCCGACGGGGGCGAATCCGCCCGCCCCGGCACGCGCCGGGGAACCGCGGGCGGTGAGACCTCAAATCCATGACCAATCTACGCCACCACCCGCCCGCCCTCGATGCGGGCGATCGTGCTCCGCCTTGCCGTCGCGTAGCGGTCGAAGGAGCGCCGACGCCGCTCCGTCTCCTGGGGGGTCTCGACATTAACGTGATTCCAATCGACCCCGCGGCGCAGAGCGCAGAGCTTCGCGTGCCGTCTGAGGTCAGATGAACCTGATGGTTTTGGGTTAGTGGGGGTGGGGTGTGCTCGCGCGGAGGGGACCACTGACAAGCTCCGCGGACTGCGCTTGTCAGTGGCACCCGTTGCCAGCACATCGGGCGGCATCAGAAATGAATCCCGTCGCCTGTTCCGGCCCCCCCTTTTCCGGCCCCTGCGGTTATTGCGGTGTGTGTTCTTCAACCCAGCGGCACGCCTTTTCCAACGCCTCACTGATAGTTGGACCCGTGAACCGTTGAACGTCATATTCGCGTGACGTTAACTCAACATGGAAAAGCCCGTGATCGGCTTGAGCTAGGGGACGTGCCGGTGCTGCTTTGCTGATACCTTTGAAAATGCTCTCACCCGGCTTCGCCGTGGACACCGACGACTTATCAGGGGCGTAACCCTCGGTAAAGGTCAAAGCCCGCGAGTTGGCGACAAGAAACGCAAGACGTTCATCGGTAGTCATGGCATCCCTTTCAAAACCGATATTCCCGATTTTGGCTGGCAGCCCTCCCGTTGCTGGCCTTACCCACGAGCAAGGTAGCACAACCTGCTCGCATCGTGTGGTACATCACCCATGCTGTTTAAACTTCTCGAATCGACGGACCGACTCTTGAAAAGAGGCCGCCCCCTATTCCTCTCCCCGGCGTGGCTGGGAAGTTGTTGTCTGTGCCTGCGTGACGTCAACAATTATTCGACCCTTTGCACCCGATCGAATCGGTCCCGCGTCATCCTATCACCATCGTGGAAAAAGAACGTGTTCCTCTGCCGGCCGACGTAGCCGCCCATCCTGTTCTTCGAATTGACGGTCATATCTACCGCCCAGCCAAATATCCACCCCCCACCAGCCAACAATCCTCTATAGGTCCCGGCCTTGTAGGGAGTTTCAAACTCATAACGCGCCGATTCCGGGTCGATCAGTATGGCATCGAAATAGTCAATGATGTGCTGCTCATAACCAACCGGCGGAGGGCCGAAATCGGCGTCTTCGATTGCTGACTGCGGCATAGCACAACCACCGAGTACAGCCGCAGCCAGTCCCAAGCAGCACATAATCACATCATCCCTCACTCGTCTGTTCATTAGTAGTCTCCTTATCGCCAGTTCCTGTACTCCGTGTGTCCTTTGGCAGGAGGGTGTCCGGTGTAAACTCATGCAAGTCCATATCGTGGATTAGCAACACACCAGTTTGTTTCGCGGCGATGCGTGCTCCGGTCGTATACTCAGCGTTTGTGACGACCGCTGCAACGTCGGCATCGTAGAATAGTCGGCCGGCATGAACCTCCTGGACCGGCTTGTTACCCACCGGAGACTGGTACAGCTTGCACTGAAAGACGGCAACTTTGTCACCCCGAGAAGCAACTACATCGACGCCTTGATCACCGGGCCCGGCCACCACACGTGTGTCCCATCCAGCCGCCTTTAACACATCCGCGCAGTGCCGTTCAAATTCACTGGGCGACATCTCAGACACGTCAGGCTGGTGGGGCTCTATGCCAGAATCGAGATACTCCACCACCTCTGCGATGCGAAACAGAATGGCGAGTTGTGAGTATCCAGAAATGCTCCCGTGTGATTCAAGGAATTGCTGAACGTGTTCATCCTCGCTGTGATTCTGTGCATAGTCAGATTCCATGGCCTCCATCTGCTTCCGCAGGCCCCGGGTGACCAGCGCCGGGTCAACGATGTTGTCGTAAAAGTAGTACAACTCCGTCACCCAGTCATCTGTGATCTCGCGGCCGTAATCGTCGTAGTAGAGCGTCTTCCGTCGCTTGGATACCAGTGTCGAACCATGAATCGCCACAAGCTCATCAACCACATCCCACACCGCCTTCTTCGCATCAACTGTGGTGTCTGGCTTCCGAGTTGGGGATGTTCCGCCAGGC
>SKPT01000101.1 GCA_007119405.1 Phycisphaeraceae bacterium | reverse complement strand
GCCGCCGACGTCGCTCCAGGCCAGTTGCTGACCACCGTGCTCGCGCAGGGCCAGGTGCGCTCGCGCGTTGAAGCCGACACCGCCCCCGCCGAGCCACCCCCGCCACCAGCGGCCGCGCCGCGCGCCCAACCCGGGCGCAAGCGCCGCAAGCCCGACGCCGAGCAGGGCGGACTCTTCCAATAGGGCGCCTTCAACGCATCGCATCGCGGGTGGGGTGCCACTGACCAGCGGAGTCCGCGGAGCTTGTCAGTGCGAATCGGCGAGGCAGCACCGCTCCGCTGTCCGCCACTGACAAGGCCGTCTTCGGCCTTGTCAATGGCACCCGCTACGATGGGCGTGAACGCACTCCAGGGTGCCGGCCATCGCCCCCGGGGCGACGCGGGCGCCCCAACGCCCGTCGTCCATGCTCGGGCGCCCGCGTCCGCCAACAGGATCATTGCATGCGACCTCTGCCGCTTACCCACATCGCCCTCGTCGCTCTCGGCGGCATGATCGGTGCGCTGCTGCGCGTCGGCCTGGCGGTGGCGGTGCCCAATCCGCCCGGCGGCTTTCCGTGGACGACCTTCATCGAAAACGTCGTCGGCGCCTACCTGCTGGGCCTGCTGCTGGCGGTGCTGGCGCGGCGCTTCCCCGACAGCGACCGCGCCCGCCTGCTGCTGGGCACGGGGCTGCTCGGCTCGTTCACCACCTTCTCCAACTACAGCGTGGAGATCGTCCAGCTCGCGACCGACAGCCCCGCGGTCGCGCTCGCCTACGCCCTGGCGAGCATGGTCGTCGCGCTGGCGGCGGCGATGGCGGGGCTGGCGAGCCTCGGCCGCGGTGCGGCCCCGGCCCGGGAGGTAACGACGTGAGCCTGGCACTCGCCGCCGCCATCGCGATCGCCGGGGCGGTGGGCGCGGCCCTGCGCTACGTCGTCGGCGAGCGGCTGGCGCGGGGCACGTGGCTGGTCAATGTCACCGGCTCATTGGCGCTGGGCGCGCTCGTCGGCGCGGCGACGCGGCTGGAGATGGGCGAGGCCACAATGCTCGTCGTCGGCGGCGGGCTGCTCGGGGCCTACACGACCTTCTCGACGTGGATGATCGAGACGCTGGAGATGATCGAGCGCGGCCGGTGGCGGACGGCGATCGGCAACCTCGCGTGGCCCGTGGCCGCGGGCCTGGCCGCCGCGGCCGCAGGCCTTGGCCTGGCGAGGGTGGTGCTCGGCCACTAGTACCAGAACGCTAAGAAGCCACAGATGAACACAGATGAACACAGATGAACACGGATAAGAACCAGGAATAGAGTTCCCAACGGCCCCCGCGTTACCGGGGATAAGGCTGCGGCGTCCAACACCCCGAAAATCTGTGTTCATCGGTGTCTAGCCTCTTCATCAGTTAGCGTTGTACTACTAGCTGCTGGGTTTCCTCACCGCGGGCCCCGCTCACAACACCTCCCGCGCCCGCGGGAACGCCCCGAGCACCGTCAGTTGCAGGCAGTGCTGCCGCGCCGCCTCGATCGCCGCGCGCACGCGCTCGTCGGAGATGTGGCCGACGAGGTCGACGAAGAAGTAGTACTCCCAGTTGACGCGCTTGCTCGGGCGCTTGTCGATGTGCGTCATGTTCAGCCCATGGGCCCGGAACACGTCGAGCACGCTGACCAGCGCCCCGGCCTTGTGCTCGGTGGTGAACATGACGCTGGTCTTGTCGTCGCCGGTGGGCTTGGCGTCCTGGTTGCCGATGACGAAGAAGCGCGTGGTGTTCAGCGGGTTGTCCTCGATGTTGGCGAACTGGACCTTGAGCCCGTACAGCTCGCCGGCGAGCGACGACGCGACCGCGGCCGACCCTTCCTCCGCCGCCGCCAGCTCCGCCGCCTTGCTCGTCGACGCCACCGGGATCTTCTCGGCATGCAGCAGTTGCACGCTCAGCCACTTGCGGCACTGGGCCAGGGCCTCGGGCTTGGAGTAGATGCGCTTGATGGCGTCCGGCTCGCTGTTGGACAGCAGGTTGTGGTGGATCGTGATCAGCACCTCGGCGCACACCTGCACGGAGGAGTCCAGGAACGCGTCGAGCGTTTCGCCGATGCCGCCGACCGCCGAGTTCTCGATCGGCACCAGGCCGTAGTCGATGTGCTCGCGGGCGATCTCCTCGAACACGGCTTCGATGTCGTCGAGGTTGTCATACTCGACGCTGGCGCCGAACTTGCGGCGGGCGGCGAGGTGGCTGAACGAGCCCGGCGGGCCGAGGTAGCCCACCCGCAGCGGCCGCTCCAGCGCGAAGCTGCCGGACATCAGCTCGCGCCAGATCGCCTCCAGGCAGGAATCGGGCAGCGGGCCCTGGTTGTAGCGCCGCACCTGCTCGAGCACCGCCTGCTCGCGGTCCGGGGCGTAGATGGGCCCGGCCCCGTCGCGCTTGAGCTCGCCGATGCGCACCACCACCCTGGCCCGCTCGTTGAGCAACTCGACGATCTGCCTGTCCAGCTCGTCGATGCGCGCCCGCAGGGGGGCGAGCTGGGCCTGGGGTGAGTCGTCGACGGTCATAAGCGGGGATTCTAACGCGGCCGGCGGGGCGCGGCGATTTCTCGCGGAGGCCGCCGGGAGCGCGGAGAGCGCGCGCCTCCGGCCCCTCCCCCACCGGGGGAGGCCGGGTGGGGGTGCGCTCGATCGACGTGCACGCTCGCCATGCCGATGACGCACGGCCGCTGGCCGCACCCTCCCCCAGCCCCTCCCGATGGGAGGGGGGCCAAGGCCGCCCCGCTTCAGCACCCGCCCCGGCTTAGCCGACTAAACTGCTACACTTGCGCGCTTCGAACCCCCGCACCGGACCATCGCCATGCCCGCCGACCCCGCCACCACCGCCTCGAACACCGCCAAGTCCATGGACGACATCGTCGCCCTGTGCCGACGACGCGGCTTCATCTGGCAAAGCTCCGAAATCTACGGCGGGATCAACGGCTTCTGGGACTACGGTCCGCTGGGCACTGAGCTGAAAAACAACATTCGTGACGCATGGTGGTCCGCCATGGTTCAGGCGCCTCCCCTGCATCCTGACACCGGCCAGCCGCTCCACATCGTCGGCATCGACTCGGCGATCATCCAGAACCCACGAACCTGGCAAGCCAGTGGACACCTGAGCACCTTCGCCGATCCCATGCGCAAGTGCACGAAGTGCGGCCACTTCGTACGCGCCGATCACCTGTGGGAAATTCTCGCGACCTGTCCGTGGGTCGACTCATTGATCCAGGAGTTCACCCCGATCACCGGGGATATCGACTCGCCGCGCCTCATGCGATGGGTACGCGCCAAGGGCAAGCGGCTCGCACCGAACCTGGCGCTCGTGCGGAATCCCGAAGTCACGTTGAGCTGGCTCGCCCAGCGGGTTCAAGGTCAGCCCGACGCACCGCCCGAGCTCCAGGAACTCGTCCGTTACCTCGCCACCGAACAACTGCACGCCACCGGGCTTCAAGACCCCTGCCCGATGTGCGGCGGCGAACTGGATGAGCCCCGGGCTTTCAACCTCATGTTCGCATCCCATGCCGGCGTGATCCAGGACGAGAACCACAAGGTCTATCTTCGCCCGGAGACGGCGCAGGGCATTTTCCTCAACTTCAAGAACGTGCTGGACACCATGAGGGTCCGCGTCCCGTTCGGCATCGCTCAGGTCGGCAAGGCCTTTCGCAACGAGGTCACGCCGCGGAACTTCATCTTCCGCAGCCGCGAGTTCGAGCAGATGGAAATGGAGTGGTTCTGCCACCCCGACGAGGCCAAGCTCTGGAAGGACTTCTGGCTGGACCAGCGCATGGACTGGTATCGCTTTATCGGGCTCAGCGACCACAATCTGATCGTTCGTGAGCACGAGCGCGATGAGCTTTCGCATTACGCCAAGGAAGGCCAGGGAACCGCGGACATCGAGTACCGCTGGCCTTTCACCAACCCGGGATACGGTGAGCTCGAAGGTGTCGCCCATCGCACGGACTACGACCTGCGCCAGCACGCCGAGCACTCGGGCCTGGGTAACAAGCTCCAATACTTCGACCAGGAGCGCAACGAACGCTACTTCCCGCATGTCGTGGAGCCGGCAGCCGGCTTGACGCGATCAACCCTGGCGGTCATCTGCGAGGCGTTCACGCCAACGCCCGACCGCCAGGGCAGCAAGCACATGCTGAGCTTTGCCCCGCGCATGGCGCCGATCAAGGCTGCGGTGTTCCCGCTGGTCAACAAGGACAACATGCCCGAGGTCGCGGAGAACCTGTACCGCCAGCTTCGCCAGCGCTGGAGCGTGCAGTTTGACGTCAAGCAGTCGATCGGCAAGCGCTACGCCCGCATGGACGAGGCCGGCACGCCCTACTGCTTCACCATCGACGGCCAGACGCTCGAGGACCAGACGGTGACGGTGCGCGAGCGCGACACGCAGGCGCAGGAGCGCATCAGCCTCGACAAGGTCGAGGCGTACCTGGCGGAGCGCATCGGCGGGTGAGCCCCCCCGGCAGGGGCCGGGGGAGGGTGCGTCCGTCTGCCATGCGTCATCGACATGGCGAGCGTGCATGTGGATGGAGCCCACCCCCACCCAACCTCCCCCGGAGGGGGAGGGGTCGGATGACACGCCACACGCGATACCTCAACTCTGCCCCACCGTCACCGGCACCGGCTGCGGGCGGACGCGGTGCGTCGGCGGCACCGCGATCTGCAACGGCACACGCTTGCCGTCGGGGCCCTTGGGCGGAATGCGGTCCTCGTCGACGATCCGCTGGATCGCCATGATCCCCTCCATGAGCTGCTCCGGCCGCGGCGGGCAGCCGGGCACGTACACATCCACCGGGATGAACTGATCCACCCCCTGCACCACCGCGTAGGTGTCGAACACGCCGCCCGTCGAGGCGCACGCCCCCATCGAGATGCACCACTTGGGCTCGGTCATCTGCTGGTAGATCCGCTGGAGCACCGGCAGCATCTTCACCGACACGCGGCCGGCGACGATCATCAGGTCCGCCTGGCGCGGGCTGAAGCGCATGACCTCGGCGCCGAAGCGGGCCAGGTCGTACCGGCTGGACGCGGTGGCCATCAGCTCGATCCCGCAGCAGGCGGTGGCGAAGGGCATGGGCCACAGGGCGCTGCGCCGCGACCAGTTGATGACCTTCTGGAGCTGCGTCGTCAGGACGCCCTCGGCCGGCAATACCGCTTCAAGACCCATGTGCATCCGTCCTCATGTGCGTTTCGGCGAGCCGGTGATTCTAGACGATCCGCCCGGCGGGGTAAAAGAGGGCCCGCGACCGGCGGGGGAGGGTTCTTGCAGAGGGCGCGGAGAGCGCGGAGGACGCGGGGAAATCTGAGGGTGGCGGGTGTGG
>SKPT01000197.1 GCA_007119405.1 Phycisphaeraceae bacterium | reverse complement strand
GCCACCGCCGACTTCAAGGCCATGCTTGTGCCGGGGCCCGGCGGCGACGCGCCGTCGATCGTCGAGCACCTGCTGCGCCTGGCCGAGCGCGGCGTCGAGGTCCGCCTGCTGCACGCCGGCATCCCCAGCGCCGCGGCGAGGCGGGCCCTGCGTCGCGAGCTGCCGGCCAACCTCACCATCCGGCGCTGCCCGCGCCTGCACGCCAAGGCCGTCATCGTCGACGCCGCGGCCATGTACCTGGGCTCGGCCAACCTCACGGGCGCCGGGCTCGGCGCCAAGGCGGCCCACCGCCGCAACATCGAGTGGGGCATCTGGACGCGCTCGCCCGAGCTGATCGACGGCGCGCTTCAGCAGTTCAACGCCGTGTGGGAGGCGGAGCGCTGCCAAGGCTGCGGCCGCCGCGAGGTCTGCCCCGTGCCGCTGGAAGAGCCCGCCGCGCGTTGAGCGCGTCGGACGCGGCAACGGTGCCCGGGTGGGCAAGCCGCGCGGCCGCGCTCGGGTGTCGCGCGTCGCAGGTGTTTTTGCAGGAGATGGGGGGACTGGGCAACGTGCTTACGATATGATGGCCGCCGTCGCTGGCCGCGGCGCGTGCGGCGGGTCCATTCACGCAGCGCGCTTGTATGGATCAAATATCTGATAAATCTGGACTTAAAATTCATCCGGCCCCGTGCCCGTTTCTCCTTCGCGACGCTTGACATCCCCGATACAGCCTATTAGGATAGGAATATCCTTAATCGTGCCTGGCGCAGCGTCGCGCCAGGCCCCACCTTCAGCCCACGAGGAACGCCATGTTTGCCCGAACGAGTCTCTTGCTGGCCCCGGCCCTGATTCTCAGCCTCGCCCTGGCCGCCTGCGGCGAGCGCGAGGAAGGCCCCGCCATCGACCTTGACACCGCCGCACGCGGCGTCACCCCCGAGCCCATGCTCGCGTTCGAGGACGACGGCAACGTCGCCGAGATCGAAATCGAGGGCGACGACGCCATGCGCTTCGACCTCGACGAGTTCACCGTCAACGCCGGGCAGATGGTGCGCGTGACGCTGCACCACACCGGCAACCTGCCCGCCCAGGCGATGGGCCACAACGTCGTGATCCTCTGGCCCGGCGATGACGTGTTCGAGTTCGGCAGCGACGTCGGCGAGCAGGGCGGCAGCATGGCCAACGACTACGTCCCCGAGGTCCTGCGCGACCGCGTCGTCGCCTACACCGCGATGATCGGCGGCGGCGAGACCGCCACCGTCGAGTTCCAGGCCCCCGACGAGCCGGGCGAATATCCCTTCCTCTGCTCGTTCCCGGGCCACTTCGGCCAGATGAACGGCGTCATGATCGTCGAGTAACCCGTGCCCATGCATCGTTGAATTCGAGAAGGAGAACCCGATATGAAATCACTGCGCCCGCTGCTGACCGCCGCCCTGACGGTCCCGGCCCTGGCCCTGCTCGCCGGCTGCCCCGAGGCCGAGGTCCGCGCCCCCGACGGCACCGCCGCCGAACGCTCCTATGTCGCCCCCGGCGAGATGGACGAGTACTACCTCTTCTACTCCGGCGGCCACGGCGGCGACGTCCGCGTTGCCGGCGTCCCCTCCATGCGCCACATCAAAACCATCCCCGTCTTCAACCCCAACGCCGCCTACGGCTACGGCTACGACGACGGCACGCGCGAGATGCTCGGCGACTACACCTGGGGCGACGTGCACCACCCGGCGCTGTCCAAGACCGACGGCGTCTATGACGGCCGCTGGCTCTTCGTCAACGACAACGCCCACAACCGCGTCGCCCGCATCGACCTGCGCGACTTCAAGACCAAGCAGATCATCGGGCCCATCCCCAACACCTCGGGCAACCACGGCGCGTCGTTCGTCACCGACGACACCGAGTACCTCTTCGGCGGCTCGCGCTTCGCCATGCCGCTGCCCCGCGGCCGGGCGGCGCCGCTGGAGGAGTTCGCCAACGAGTACAACGGCGTGATCACCGCCCTGGCCGTCGATCCGGACACCGGTGAGATGGAGGTGGCCTGGCAGATCCTCACCCCGCCGTTTCACTGGGACCTGTCCTCGACGGGCAAGGGCCCGAGCGACGGGTGGCTGTTCGTGACCAGCTACAACACGGAGATGGCCCACACGCGCCTGGAGATCGAGGCCAGCCAGCTCGAGCGCGACTACAGCGCGTTCGTCAACTGGCGCGCCGCCGAGCAGGCGGTCGCCGACGGGCAGTACGAGGAGATCGACGGCGTGCCGGTGATCGACCCGGGCCAGGTCCCGGGCGTGATGTACTACGTGCCGCTGGCCAAGAGCCCGCACGGCATCGACGTGGACCCGAGCGGGCAGTGGATCGTCGGCGGGGGCAAGCTCGAGCCTTCGGCGACGGTCTACAACTTCGAGAAGTTCCAGGCCGCCATCGAGGCCGAGGACTTCGAGGACGAGAAGCGCGGCGTGCCGGTCGTGCGCCATGACGCCGTCGTCGAGGGCATGGTGCCGGTGGGCCTGGGCCCGCTGCACACGCAGTTTGACGGCCGGGGCCACGGCTACACGACGCTGTTCATCGACTCGCAGGTGGCCAAGTTCCGCCTGCCGCCGTGGACGGACGAGGAGAAGGCGGACCTGGAGCAGGTGGTCGTCGACCGCATCGACGTTCACACGAACCCGGGGCATCTGGTCATCGGCGCCAGCGACACGCGCGAGCCGTACGGCAACTGGCTGGTGTCGATGAACAAGGACGCCCAGGGCCGGCACCTGCCCACCGGGCCGCAGATCCCCGAGACGAGCCAGCTTATTGACATCACCGGCGAGCAGATGCAGATGGTCTACGAGGCGTTCACGGACAAGGAGCCTCACTTCGCGCAGATCATCCGCGCCGACAAGATCAACGCCGTGGGCTTTTACCGCCGGGCCGAGAACGAGCACCCGCACCAGGTCTGGTCCGAGGACGACACCTTCGTCCGGCGCGACGGCGACGTCGTGGAAGTGGGCATGCGGGCGGTGCGCAGCAACTTCGTCCCGGACAACCTCGAGTTCCGCCAGGGCGACACCGTCCGCTTCCACATCACCAACGTCGAGCAGACGCCGGGCATGAGCCACGGCTTCGGCGTGGGGCTGCACAACGTCAACGTCGACATCAGCGCCGGCGACACGCGGACCGTGACGATGCAGCTCGATGAGCCGGGCGTGTTCCCGTTCTACTGCACGGTCTTCTGCTCGGCGCTGCACCAGGAGATGCAGGGCTACTTCGTGGTCTACCCGCCCGAGGAGTACCCCGGCGAGTGAGCGCGACCCCTTTCCCGTCGGCGCGGCCAAGGCTGCGCCGGCGGCTTTGCCCCAACGACGGAGCTCGCCGATGCGCCGCGTGCTGGACCGGGTTCTCAAAGCCCAGGAGCGATTCGTCAACAAGCGCCTCAACGCGCTGTCGCGGCTGTGGCTGCTCGTCGCCGCGGTGCTGATCGCCGCGAGCTTTCTCTTTCCCCTTTGGCACATCAACCTCGTCGCGCCGCAGTACCGCGACGGGCTGGACATGTGGATCTACAGCCACAAGCTCGAGGGCGGCCGCGAGGGCCAGGACCTGGCCGAGATCAACATCCTCAACCACTACATCGGCATGCAGGAGGTCCACCAGGCCGACTTCGTCGAGATGACGTGGATCCCCTTCGCGCTGGGTTTTTTCATTCTCTTCGGCCTGCGGGCGGCGGTGCTGGGCGTGATGAGCAAGCTGATCGACCACGTCGTGCTCTACGTCTACTTCTGCCTCTTCTCGCTGGCCAACTTCGTCTACCGGATGTATTCCTACGGCCACGACCTGGACCCGCGCGCCCCGATCAACCCCGATCCCTTCTGGCCGGCGCTCATTGGCACCAAGCAGATCGCCAACATGACGCAGACGTCCCTGCCCGGGGCGGCGAGCTATCTGCTCATCGCGGCGCTGCTGGCGATGGGGCTGGCGATCTTCCACTCCCGCAACGAGCCGCCGCTGTACGAGCTGGAGGTGCGGCGATGACCGGCCGCCTCCCCGCGCTGCTGCTGGCGCTGGGCGTCGCGATCCTGGCCGCCGAGGCCCGCGCCGAGGAGATGCGCCAGGTGCCGCCCGGCGGCGACCTCCAGGATGCGATCGACCACGCTGCGGCCGGCGACATTCTCGTGCTCGAAGCCGGCGAGCATCGCGGGCCCGTCGTCGTCTCGCGCCCCCTGACCCTCCGCGGCCAGGCCGGGGCGCGCCTCGTCGGCGACCGGCGCGGCAGCGTCGTGACCATTGAAGCCGACGATGTCCGCCTCGAGCAGCTCGAGATCACGGGCTCGGGGCACAACCTCTCGCGCGACGACGCCGGCGTGTTCGTGCTCGGCGACAACGCCCATCTGGCCAACCTGACGCTGCGCGACAACCTGCACGGCGTCTACGTCCGCCGGGCCCACGGCGTGCGCCTCGTGGACAACCACGTCGCCGGGCTGGCCGCCGGCGACACCGAGGCCCGGATCATCGGCGCCGAAGCCTACGCCCGCGAGGACGCCGGCCACCACGCCCCGCCCCGCGTCCAGGCCCTGATGGGCAACGGCCTGCATCTGTTCAACGCCAACGGCGCCGTCGTCGAAGACAACCACATCCACCACGCCCGCGACGGCATCTACGTCGCCCACACCAGCGACGCCGCCTTTCGCGACAACCGCATCCACGACTGCCGCTACGGCATCCACTACATGTACTCCTCCGACAACACCGTCGCCGGCAACGAGCTGTGGGACAACGTCGCCGGCCCGGCGCTGATGTTCTCACGCAACCTCCAGGTCCACGACAACCTCATGCGCGACCACGGCGGGTTCCGGGCGTACGGCCTGCTGCTTCAGAACGTCGAAAGCTCGCAGATTCGCCGCAACACCATCCGCGGCAACCGCGTCGGCCTGCGGCTTCAGAACTCCAACAACAACGACTTCCGCGGCAACCGCGTCTTCGCCAACCTCGCCTCCATGACCATCAACAGCTCCTCGCGCGACAACCGCTTCACGCGCAACAGCATCGGTCTTAACATGCGGCAGATCGAGCTGACCGGCCCCGCCCCGGCCAACGACTGGTCCGTCGACGGCGTGGGCAACCACTGGCACGGCGCCCTGCCCATGGATCTGACCGGCGACGGCATCTCGCAATGGCCTCACCACGAGGTCGACCTGCTGGCCGCGACACGCGAGCGGTTCCCGCCCATCCAACTGCTCACCGGCAGCGTTGGCGTCACCGCGCTGGAGTGGGCGCTGGCCCGCGTGCCCCTGCCCGGCACGCGGCACATCACCGACCCGCATCCGCTTGTCCGCAGGCCCGACGATGATTGAGGCGCGACAGGTCCGCAAGCGCTACGGCCGGCACGCGGTCCTC
>SKPT01000324.1 GCA_007119405.1 Phycisphaeraceae bacterium | reverse complement strand
GCGGCGGCGGCCGTTGGCGGGCGCGGGCTCGGGCTCGGACTTGGTGGGCCGCTCGGCGCCGTGGTGGACGTACGTGCCGCCGGGGCTGACGTGCAGGGGGTCGATGGCGGCGCGTTTCTCGCGCTCGGTGCGGTCGGGCAGGCTCTCGAGAGCGCTGTTGTTCAGCGCGTTGTAGAGCTCGAGCGTGCGCTGTCGGCTGAGCTGCTCGGGCACGCGGAGGCGGACGATGCCGCGGTTGGGGTTGTACCAGAACCCGGCCTGGGCCGGGTCGCGCAGCACGGGGTCGGGCGGGTGGTCGTGGCGGTCGCCGGGCGGGGCGACGTCGGCCCAGGGCCAGTCCGGCGGCGGGGCGAGCGGGTTGACCGGCAGCTCGTGGCCGAACCACGCCGGGTCCAGCCGCTCCGGGAAGCCGGTGGAGGTCAGCGTCACGTCACCGAGGGCGGCCTGGTAGAGCAACTGCTGGTGCAGGCTCGCCAGGGCGCGGTGGGCCGCGTCGAATTCGGTCAGCTCGCGCCGCTCGCGATGCTGGGCCAGCAGCACCGTCGAGAGCACGGCCACGGCGAGGATGGCGATGAGCGTGTCGATCATCAAGCGCATGGCGGTGGCTCCTGGCTGGATAAACCGGCCCGCATCCTTCTCCACGTCGACCGATCCGCCCGGCCGATTGAGGTTCTCGGGCCTGCCTGGCGGGCAAAATCGGCAAGGGGGCTCCATCTGCGCCCGCCGGCGCGCTCTGTAGCGGTGATGCCGGAGGCCGAGGCCGGCGGACCCGCGGCCTCGGGATTGGCCGCGTGTCAGCGCGCTGCCAACGTCCGATTGAAAGCCTCGGGCACGTTCGGGATTCTGAGCCGGTCGTGCTGGTGCGGAGTGGGGCGCGCGCGGGTGGGCGCGACCCTTAGGGGTAAACCCCCACCGCCGATCGGCCGATGGGGTTGGACATCGACGGCCGCGGGCCTGCCGGAGCATCCACCACCGTCTGCACGGAAACGCCACATGCCGCACCAGCGCGTCGCCAACTCAACGGGACCAACCCCTCAGGCCCCGGCCGCGGAGGATGCCCCAACCCGACGTGCCGCGACCTTGGCACGAATTCGAGAGCTGCCCGCCAACCCCGCGCCGCTGATCGAGGTGCTGAACTGCCCCAACGACGATCCCGAGGCGGTGGCCAACGCGCTGCAGGGCTGCCCGATGCTCAGCGGCCGCGTGCTGGGGGTGACGAACTCGGCGGCGTTCGGTCTGATCCGCCCGATCGAGACGGTCCGCCGGGCGACGCTGCACCTGGGGGCCGGGCGCACGCGTGCCATCGCGCTGGCGTTCGGGCTTCGGATGATCAGCGAAGGCATGGAGCTGGAGGCGGAGCTGCGGGACCTGGTGTGGATCAACAGCCTGCGCAAGGCCGCGGCGGCGCGTCTCGCCGCCGAGCTGATCCAGCCGCGCGCCGCCGAGCGAGCCTACTGCCTGGCGCTGGTGCAGGACATCGCCCTGCCGTTGCTGCTTGCGCTGGACGAGGCGTTCTACCGGGCGACGGTCGTGCCGGGCGACGACGTCAGGGGCTGGATGCAGATGGAGCGTGAGCACTTCGGCATCGACCACGCCGAGCTGGGCGCCGAGCTGCTGGCGCGGTGGCACGCGGGCGAGCCGGTGGCCGAGGCGGTGGGCGGGCACCACGCGCTGCCCGGGGGCGCCGAGGACCGCGACGCGCTGTCGCGCATGCCGCTGTTTCTCTCGAGCCTGCTGCCGCACCTGGACGAGGAGTCGTCGGGTCACCAGCGCCAGTGGCTGTCGGCGCTGCACGGGCAGTTCCTGGCCGGGTCCTACGCCAGTCCCGACGCCTTTCTCCAGGCCGCCGCCGACGCGGCCGCCCCGCTGCACGGCGGCCGGGGCCAGGCGGGCCGGGACGGCGGGTTCCTCGTCGGCCGGCTCATCGAAGCCGTCAGCGACGAGACCATCACCCTCGTGACGCAACTGTCGCGCCTCGAGCACACGCTGCACCGGCAGCGCGAGGACATCGACGAGCTGCGCTTCCAGGCCTTCACCGACCCGCTGACCAACGTGCTGAACCGGCGCGGGTTCACGCACCTGGCGCGGCATCGGCTCGAAGCCGCCCGCGAGGCGCAGTGCGGCGTCTGCTGCATGATGCTGGACCTGGACGACCTTCAGCCGCTGAACGACGCGCACGGGCACAACGCCGGCGACCTCGTCCTGCGCGAGCTGGCCACGCTGCTGCTGAACAACGTCGACCGCTCGGACATCATCGGGCGCATCGGCGGCGACGAGTTCGCCATCCTGCTCACCGGCGTCGAGCGCGACCAGGCCCAGCAGGTCGTGCAGCGCGTCTTCGACGCCTGCTGCGACCAGCCGGTGCGCGTCAGCGACGATCACGTGCACACCATCCGCATAAGCCTGGGCGCCATCTACGTCGCCCCCGACTGCCGGGTCTGGGACGTCGAGGCGATCATGAACGCCGCCGATGTGACCATGTACGACCGCAAGCGCGACGGCAAGCGCGGCATCCTCTTCCGCGACTGCCGGTGCCCCGGCCCGGACCAGTGCACGTTCGCGGCGCCCGAGCCGGACGGGGCCTAGACCCTCGCCACCTGCACATTCGCTGATTTCCTCTTGGCCGGCCGGGCGATCCACGGCATAATGGGAACGTGCGCGTCACGCGCCGCCCGGCCCGTGCTGCCGCGCGGCAGATACGTTCCCACAGGCTCGGCGGCGCGCCAAAAGAGGAGGGCACCGCATGACTCGATCCGCTGTCCGTGCCGGTTCGATCGCAATCGCGCTGGCGCTGGCCTGGGCCGGCCCGGCCGGGGCCCAGCCCAACCCCGAGCAGTACTACAACTCGCTGGTGGGCAACCCCAACCTCAACCAGGAGGCGGGCGAGCTCTGGGCCTGGCACGCCAACTGGGGCATGGGCCAGTTCGTCCAGGGCTACCACGCCTACAACGACACGAGCTGGCTGGACTGGGGCGTGCAGTACTACGACTTCGTCCTCGATCACATGCGCCAGGCACCGGACGGGTACATGGGCTGGATCGGTCCGCTGCCGATCATCGGCTCACGCACCGACGAGCACATCGGCGATGCGATCCTCTTCAAGCACATGCTCGAGTTCGCCGACCTGGTGAAGCGCGACCCGGCGCTGGCGTCGCAGTACGGCCAGAAGGCGGACCATTACGTGGAGCTGGCGCAGACGCATCTGATCGAGAAGTGGGACGCCCGCGGAACCTATCACCGCGCTGACCAGGTCGGCTTCTACCGGTGGTGGGACCAGCAACTGCCCGAAGACCTCAGCGAATGGCAGCACGACCCCAGCCGCGTCTCCGGCTTCGGCAGCGTCACCCAGCAGTTCAACAAACAGATCGCCATGGGCCTCAACGCGGTGCGGCTGTATCGCATCACGGGCGAGCAGAAGTACCAGGACCGCGCCTTCGAGCTGTTCGGCTTCCTCAAGAGCCGCATGCATCACTACAACGACACCTATGTCTGGAACTTCCGCGAGCCGGCACTGCGCGAGGATGTGATCAGCGTCGCCAACAACAATATCCGCACCTGGGTCGCCGTCCACCCCACCAACGCCGGCTACCAGGCCGGCGCGATCGGCCGCATTGTCGAAGCCTACCACTCCGGCATCGTCTTCGACGAGACCGACATCCAGCGACTGATCAACACGCAGTTGCAGGTCATGTGGAACGGGAGCCTGTCGAACCCCAGCTTCACCGGGCCGGACGCCTGGATCCGCGGCGGCTCGACGAACACGGCGGGCACGTTCTGGTCGGGGCTGGCGGACTTTGACGCGACCATCCGAGAACTTCGCGGCGGCCCGGGCAGCAACATGCGCAGCCGGATCATGTACGACTACTTCGTCAACGTCACGCTCGCCCAGGAGCCGAGCTTCGACCGCAAGTTCGTCGACAACGACGAGGACGTGAGGGTCCTGGACTGGCCGCATGGCGACACGCGGTCGATCATGATGGCGTTCCTGACCGACCCCGTCTTCGAACCGGGCGTCGAGGACACGATCATCGGCTCGAAGGTGATCAACCCCTCGGCCGGCTCGCTGCGCATCTCGCTTTACGACGCGGCCGGCGAGCAGGAGCTGCTTATCATCGAGGATGGGCCGAGCGTGCCCAGTTGGGGCGACTACGTGACGATGTGGGACGGAACGGACGGCTCGGGTCAGCCGCTGGCGCCGGGTGACTACCGCATCCGCTGGACATGGTCGATCGACAGTTTCGGCGACGACGGCTATCGCGAGTACCCGATCACGCTCGTGCCTGAGCCGACCACGCTGACGCTGCTGAGCCTGGGCGCCCTGGCGCTGCTGCGTCGCCGGCGTTGACAAGGCGTGCCAGAAGCGGCGGCACGATCAGCCGCCCGGTGGTCTCGTCGCAGGCAGCGAGGCTGCGGTGCCGCTCAAGCCGTGACGCGCAGCCCCGCCAACCCCGCGACGATCAGCCCCACGCACGCCAGGCGCTGGGCGGTGGCCGGCTCGTTGAAGAGGTAGATGCCCAGCGTCACGGCCCCGACGGCGCCGATGCCGGTCCAGGCAGCGTAGACGGTGCCCATGGGGATGACGCGCATGGCCTGGGCGGCGAGGATGAGGCTGGCGGCCATGGCGGCGACGACCACGACGCTGGGCAGGAGGCGGCTAAAGCCCTGGCTGTAGCGCAGGGCGGTGACCCAGGTGGTCTCCATGAGGCCGGCGAGAAGGACGAAGATCCAGGCCATGGGGGGCTCCGTACGAGGTCGCGGCGGCCGGGGCCGCCCGATTTCGGCGGTTTCACATCACCGCCTAGAATACCGCCCATGAGCCAGCAGCCGATGCCAGGCGCGGAGAAGGTGTTCGCCGGTGTGCGTTTCGACGTCCACGCGATCCAGCGCGGGGCCCGCTCCGGCGGCAGCGAGCGCCGGGAGGTGGTCGTGCCGCGTGACGCGGTGGTGATCCTCCCGCTGCTGGATGCCGACCGCGTGGTGCTGATCCGCAACGAGCGCTTCGCGGTGGGCCAGACGTTGTGGGAGCTGCCCGCCGGCACGCTGGAGGCGGGCGAGGACCCGGCCGCGTGCGCGGCGCGGGAGCTGCGCGAGGAGACGGGCTACGAGCCGAGCCGCGTCGAGCCGATGCTCAGCTACTACATGAGCCCGGGCTTCTGCACCGAGCGGATGCACGCCTACCGGGCGACCGGGCTGCGCCACGTCGGGCAGGAGCTGAACGAGACGGAGAGGATCGAGGCTGAGGTGGTACCGCTGAACCAGGCCCTGACGATGGTGCGCGACGGACGGATCATCGACGCCAAGACGATCGCGACGCTGCTGTTTCACGTGCAGTTCCCGGACACCGTGG
>SKPT01000059.1 GCA_007119405.1 Phycisphaeraceae bacterium | reverse complement strand
TGTAGCAGGCGTACGATGCGGTGGCTTGGGTGCCACTGGCGGCTTGTCCGCCAGTGCCTCGGCGCCGCGTGCGGTGTGGGCGGTTTGATCATGCGGCGTGAAGGCGATCTTCAGCGTCGATGGGCTTCGGTGCGCCCGGCCACTGGCGGACAAGCCGCCAGTGGCACCCCCATCACGTCGTCCGCTTGCCCTGGGCCAGGCCCACGGCGAGCAGGACGATGCCCACGAGCAGCATGATGCCCGCGAGCCCGCCGCCGCAGAACAGGCTCGCCATGCCCGTCAGGAACAGGCCCAGGCGTGGCTGGCCGATGGCGATGACGTACTCGCCCGCGCCGCTGGATGTCACCTCCAGCACGTAGTCGCCGGGCTGGTCGATCTCAAAGCTTGCCAAGGAGGTGCCAGCGCCGGACGGCCTTTCATAGCTGTAGTTGCCGTGGGTCTGCCGCAGTGGCACTTGCAATCCTTGGGTGGCTTCGCGCAACGTCATGTCGAGGTTTGGTGCGGAGTTTGAGTTCGTAATCGTTCGGCCGTCAACAGTTGAGCGGTACTCGTGGTAAACCGCGTAATGACCGGTTTCCTCCAGCGGCAGCATTAGGGTCCCGGGCACCAGTTCGCGCGCGACCATCTCGTCGCTGGCAAACTTCCATATCCCGTACGCGAATATTCCGCCGGAGATGCCCCCCAGGACGATCGCCACGACGATCAGAATCAGCCCGCTGCGCGCCAACTTCGACATGACCCGGCCTCCCGGCGGTGAACGTGACCCCTCGATGCCGGGCGATTGTACCGCCGCCGCCACCGGTGGCGCCTGCAAGCGTCCACGGCGCGTCGCACGGCTTGCCCTTCGGGTCAAGCCGTGGCACCCGGAACCCTTGGCGCTCTCCGCGTCCTCTGCGAGAACGCCCCCGTCAATGCGGCATCGGGTACTGCTTGCAGAAGTCCACGATCTCGCCACGCACCTCGTCCGTGACCTTCTCATCCCCCCCGGCCGCGAGCACGCGGTCGATCCACTCGCCCACGCGGACCATCTCCGCCTCCTTCAGCCCGCGCGTCGTCAGCGCCGGCGTGCCCAACCGCAGGCCCGATGTGACCTTCGGCGGACGCGGATCGTTCGGAATCCCGTTCTTGTTGGCGATGATGCCCGCGGCTTCGAGCCACTTCTCCGCATCAGCCCCCGTCAGCTCCGCGTCGCGCGGCCGCAGGTCCACCAGCATCAGGTGGTTGTCCGTCCCGCCGCTGACCAGGCGGTAGCCCTTCTCCGTCAGCGCCTCGGCCAGTGCCCCGGCGTTGGCGACGACCTGCCGGGCGTAGTCCTTGAACTCGGGCTTCAGCGCCTCGCCGAACGCCACCGCCTTGGCGGCGATCACGTGCATCAGCGGGCCGCCCTGGCTTCCGGGGAACACCCGGCGGTCGACGAGCTTGGCCAGCTCCGCGTCGTCCGTCAGGATCAGCCCGCCGCGCGGCCCGCGCAGCGTCTTGTGCGTTGTCGTCGTGACCACGTGGGCGTGCGGGAACGGCGAGGGGTGCACGCCCGCGACGATCAGCCCAGCGATGTGGGCGACGTCGGCGAGCAGGTAGGCGCCCACCTCGTCGGCGATGGCGCGGAAGCGGGCGAAGTCGATCTGCCGCGGATAGGCCGAGTAGCCGCAGATGATCACCTTGGGCTTGTGCTTGAGCGCCTGCTCGCGGACGTGGTCGTAGTCGATGGTCTCGGTCTTCTCGTCGAGACTGTAGTCCACGACGTTGTAGAAGTGGCCGGAGAAGTTTACCTTCAGCCCGTGGGAGAGGTGGCCGCCCGAGGCGATGGGCAGGCTCAGCAGCGTTTCGCCGGGCTTGAGCAGGGCCATGAAGGCCGCGACGTTGGCGTTGGCGCCCGAGTGAGGCTGGACGTTGGCGTGGGCGCAGCCGAAGAGCTGCTTGGCGCGGTCGATGGCGATCTTCTCGATCTCGTCGTGGAACTTGCACCCGCCGTAGTACCGCGCCCCGGGGTAACCCTCGGCGTACTTGTTGGTCAGGACGGTGCCCATCGCGGCCATGACGGCCGGGCTGGTGTGGTTCTCGGAGGCGATCAGCTCGAGGGTGGACTCCTGCCGCTGCTGCTCGGCGCCGATCATGCGCCAGACGTCGGGGTCGGCCTCGGTGATAGCCGGGCCGGGGCCGGTCTGGGGGCTCTGCGTCTCGGTGTCGGTGCTCATGGGGGTGGAAAACTCCGGGTTCTTGCTTAAAGCCAAGGGACCATCCTAGCCGGTCACCGGCGCCCGGGCAAAGGTAGCCAGCGGTGCCGAGGGCCGCGGAACGTTCATAACATCATGAGGAAACGGCGCTTGGAGCAGAATAAACCCAGGGCGATGCTCAGGGCCGGGAGCGGAGTTGGAACCACCGATGCACACGGATGCACACCGATAACGTCAAGGCGAAGCACTCAGGAGGTTGAGCGGAGATCCAAGAGGATCGAACCGACTGACAACATCTTTTCCTTCCTGGCTTCCTCCCTTCCTGCGTTCCTTATCCTCCCCCCTGCCTTTCATCCGTGTGCATCAGTGTGCATCGGTGGTTCCTGCTCCGCCCCGGGGCCCTGCTCGCGCCGCTCCAGATCGAACAGCTTGCGCAGCGCCGCGGCGTAGAAGCCCAGGGACGCGGCCGAGTCCGCCGACTCGATCTGGCTCAGCGGCAGGTGCAGGAACTTGTTGATCAGCCGCTGCGTGTGCTGGTCAAGCAGCTCGGCGATCAGTCGCTCGTCAAGCTCCGCCCCGGCACCCCCACCACCGCCGCCGCCTCCGCCCCCGCCGACCGCAGGCGTGGCAGAGGGGGCCGGGGCGAGCTTGTTGGCCGTACGCCTGGCCTCGGCCGCGCCGATGGCGTGCAGTTCCTGACGCAGCCGGCGGATGAGCTGGCCCAGCTCCTGGTGCTGGATCTGCCGCATGGTCTGGGCGACGGCCTCGGCCAGGTGGGCCTGGCACCGCTCGACCTGCTCGCGACGCTGGCTCATGTTGCCCGCCACCACCTCGTTCAGGTCGTCGATGTTGTACAGGTAGACGTTGGCCAGCGACCCGACCGCCGGCTCGACGTCCCGCGGCAGGGCGATGTCGACGATCACCACCGGCCGACGCCGCCGCCGACGCACCGCCTCGCGACAACGTGCCAGCGTCAGCACCGGCTCGCGGGCGCCCGTGGAGCTGATGACCACGTCCGCCTCGGCCAGCAGCTCGTCCACGTCCTGCCACGCCCGGACCACCGGCTGCGCGCCCGGGGGCAGTTGCCGCGCCAGAGCCTCGGCCCGCGCCTGCGTGCGGTTGGCCAGCAGCAGCCGCGCCGGGGCGAGACCGGCCAGGTGGCGCAGCGTCAGCTTGGCGATCTCGCCGGCGCCCAGGCAGACGACGGTCTTGTCGGCGAAGTCCTCGAAAACCTGCCTCGCGAAATCGACCGCCACCGACCCGACGGACACGCGGCCGGTGTCGATGCCCGTGGCGGCGCGGGCGTGCTTGCCGGCGGCGATCGCCTGTTGAAAGAGCCTGTGCAGCACCGGGCCCACCGCCGACGCGTCGCAGGCCGCGGCGTAGGCCCGCTTGACCTGCCCCAGGATCTGCGCCTCGCCCAGCACCATCGACTCCAGCCCGGCGCCGACGCGGAACAGGTGCGTCACCGCCGACTCCTGCTCGCGATCGATCGTCGACGCCGGCTCCAGCGGCGGCACCTCGCCGCCACGCGTGGCGCGGGCATGGTCGACGAGAAGCTGCGCCAGCCCGGCCATGTCGGGCCCCTGGCCCGCGGGGCGGGCGAC
Organism: Phycisphaeraceae bacterium; assembly: GCA_007119405.1. The sequence goes on along the minus strand of SKPT01000059.1, from coordinate 1,570 downwards.
GTACAGCTCCAACCGGTTGCACGTGCTCAGGAGCACCGCCTCGCAGTCGGCGTGGCGCTGGCGCAGGAACCGGTAGAACGCGGGCACGTCCTCGGGCGCGGGGGCCAAGGCCTCGCGCAGCTCGACGTCCGCGGTGCGGTGGTTCAAGCCCAGCATGGAGATGCGCATCAGAGCACCTCCGGGGGGACGATTTCGGATTTCGGATTTCGAATTTCGGATTTGTGTGCCACGGCTTGACCGCGAAGCGGCAAGCCGTGCGATGCATGACCGACGCACGGCTTGCCCTTCGGGACAAGCCGTGGCACCCCCACTGCTGCGGTTTTCAGATGGCCCCTGGTATGAGCATCCCTGATCCAAATCGCGTCCACCCACGCACCCCTTCGTGCCTCCTTCGTGACCATCGGGTCATCGTGGCTGCCCCCCGCCCCCGCGGCGGTGACGAGGGCGTAGATGGCCAGCAGCAGGACCAGCCCGGCGATCGCCAGCCAGGCGGCGCGGGAGCCGCGGAAGCTGGAGGTGTGGCGGACGTTCATGACCAGGGCGTAGGCCAGCCACGCCAGGCCGGCGAGCGTGAGCTTGACGGCGTAGGCGGGCGAGGCCAGGTCCGCCGGCTCGTCGGCGAGGATGACCGCCCCGGCGACGAGGCCCAGTGTCAGCAGGGCGAAGCCCAGCGTGGCCGTGCGCACGATCAGCGTCTCGACAGCCTCCAGGCTCGCGAGCGGCGCCGCGGGCGGATGCTTGCGCTTGAGCCGACGCTGAAGGTAGAGGTACATCGCCCCGGCCATGGCGGCGACGGCGGCGAGCGCGGTGCCGGTGTAGACGGCCGCCAGATGCAGCACCTGCCAGAGTGGGTGCAGCGTGCTGAGGTTGAACGGGCGGTAGGTGAACTGGGCCGCGCAGATCGCCCAGGCCAGCATCAGCGCCAGCACCGGCAGGGCGAAGGCGGCGAAGCCCGTGACCCCCGGCCGGGCCTGCACGTAGAGCACCAGGACGCCGATGAGCGTTGCGATCAGCAGCAGCCCGTCGACGTGGGCGCTGACCGGCTGCCACGAGCCGTGCTCGGCCAGCCAGCGGTAGAGGAACAGAGCCGCCGCGCCGAGGGTGATCGCCAGCACCAGGGCCTGCGCGGTGGGCAAGGCCTGTGACGCAGTGGCGGCGCCGGCGGGGGGGGCGGCGGCCGGAACCAGGCTGCGCAGCGACAGCGCCCAGGCGGCCAGCGCCAGCAGCGTGAGCAGGATGAGCACGGCGGTGGTGAGCATGAGCGGTGTCGTGGGTGTGGCGGACGCCGGGCGGTGGCCGGCCCGCCGATGCGCCACGCTTGCACGCGGCGTTACCCGTCGGGTTCGCGGGTGACGCTGTCCAGGTGGTCTCTAAGGGCCTGTTCCCCGCGAGCCTTAAGGATATCCATCGCGGTGGCGTCCGTCAGCCGCCTGAGCCGGTGGTCGCGTCCGCCGCGGGCGATCAGGGCCTGGCGGTAGGGGCGGGCGATATCGAGCAGCCGGGGCCACGCCGGGTCCAGCCGGGCCAGCAGCTCGTCGCGGATCGCCCCGGCGGCGGCGGGCGAGGCGGC
>SKPT01000481.1 GCA_007119405.1 Phycisphaeraceae bacterium | reverse complement strand
TACCAGCCGAGATGCTCAGGACGAAAAACGCCCCGACGATGAAGCAGCCGATCCAGACGTGGACGATGCGATGCCCGAACGAGGGGTTGAAGATCAGGGCCCAGAAGTCGACGATCTCGGCGCGCGTCTGCGTCACGCCGTCGATGATCCAGGGCTCGCCGTCGCGGAGGATGGGCACGATGTGGCTGCCGGCGGGCGTGTGCTGCCAACTGTTGGCCACAACGATCCAGATGGAGGAGAAGATCGAGCCCAGCGCGACCATGATGGTGGCGACGAAGTGGAATCGCGGCGAGACGCGGTCCCAGCCGAACACCAGCACCGCCAGGAAAACCGATTCGAGGAAGAAGGCAAAGATGCCCTCCGCGGCGAGCGCGGAGCCGAACACGTCGCCGACGAAGCGCGAATAGGTCGCCCAGTTCGTGCCGAACTGGAACTCCATGACGATCCCCGAGGCCACGCCCAGCGCGAAGTTGATGGCGAAGATCTTGACCCAGAACTTGGCGGCGACCTCGTAGATCTCCTGCCTGGTCCAGAGATACATGCCCTCGAGGTAGACCAGCACGATGGCCATGCCGATGGTCAGCGGCGGGAAGATGTAATGGAACATGATCGTCAGCGCGAACTGAAGTCGGCTGAGCAGAATGACGTCAAGTTCCATGGCGCCGACTCCGGACGAATTCCTGCAACAAAAGTCTAGCATATCTTTTGATGGCAGGGCATGCCAGTTTCCGGCCTTAAGGCCTCTGCACGCCGCCCGGTTGCCGACGCCAGGTTCGCGACCCTTGCCGATAGATGCCGTCGTGATAAGCCGTGCCATACATCGCCAGGATGTTCGCCAGCGGGGCGTCCGGCTGGATGTAGGTGTGCCCGGGGCCGAGGATGAACCCGCCGCCTTCGCCGAGGACGTGCGTGGTCTCTCCCACCTCGTCGCGCACGCTGTCGGGGGTGCCTTCGCACGGAATCTCTGCAGGTCGATGGCGCATCGCGATGATAGACCGCGGTCAACACGCGCTAACCGGAATTGATGACATCCTCGTGGATCCATCCAGCGATGTGCGCTGCGCCAGGTGCAGCTCAAGGGTATCGGCCATGGCGCTGAATGGCGGCCATGAGCAGGCGCATGCCGGTGAGTCGGCTGCCGTTGTTGATCGAGCCCGCGGTGGTGAAGTTGAGCCCGCGCTGCTCGCGCGCCTGTTCAAAATCGCGCAGGAACTCGGCGACCATGTTCGCCTGTTCGTTGCGGCTGTAGGTCAATGGCGCGAGCTGGCCGTCGATAACCGCCCGCGGGCAGTGATGGCGGATTTCCACGACGCTGAGCGTCGGGCCGAAGTTGGTCCCCGTCAGCTCGAACTCGCCGAGCAGCGGCAGCAGGTGCGCCATGTCCGAATCGCTGTGCTGGTACCGGCGATGCTCCGCCGCGGGCGCGAAGGTTGCGAAGACGGCGCGGTGGATCGGCATCGCGAACGTTTCGTAGAGGGCCGGGTTGAACAGGCAGCAGTGGTCGTCGGCCCACGACCAGCCATCCTGTGCCTGCTCGGGGCTGAGCCCGGCCTCCTCGTCGAGCACCCGGGCGCGGGCGATGATGGCCCGGCCCAGCACGTCGCTGAAGCGCGCGAAGAGTCCCGGGTCGTCATGGCCGAGCATCAGCACGTTCTCGGCTCCGTAGATCGAGCACGCGAACGTGCACGGGCCACGCTGATGACGGTAGCGCGGCACCGGGGATCCGAGCGCGGTCAGCCGCGCCTTCTCCGCCTCCCAGTTCACCGGAAGCATGAACGCGCGCAAATCCTCCAGACGCTTCTCTACGCGGTCGAGCAGCGCCTTGAGCCCCGCGGGCGAGTCCACGGCCTGCTTGAGCCACCAACTCCCGCTCTTGCCGCCCTCCCAGACGTACTCGGCCTCAAAGATGTCATGCAAGGCCTTGATCTCGGGCCATTGCCATGCCGGGTCCGATGGCGACTCGTTGAGCAGACGTCGGCCCACGATGCGCTCGGCGCGATCGTTGTACCGCCGGCTGATCTCCAGCGCCCACGCCTCATCACGATTAAAGCGAAGCCAGTCCTGCTCCAGGCCGAGTTCGTCGAATATGCACTCCCAGGTGCAGATCGCGCCGAAGGGCACCTGGGGAATGTCGGCTCCGAAGGGGTCGCGGCGGGCCAGCGCCTGGTCGCGCCAGAATGCCTCGACATCAAGCGGAGCGAGCCCGTCGTTGGCGCGGGTGTCGGCCAGCAGGGCGTCGACCTTTGCACGATGCTCGCAACTCAGACTGGCGTAAGCACCCGCGGTCATGGTCACATCCTTCAGCGCCAGTGGGCGTCCCGTGCCGCCCTTATCGGTACGCCTCCACCCGCTCCAACAGCTCGCCCGCCTCCGCCTCGCTCGCCGCGGCACAGGTGATGAACATCCCCTCCGGCCCGCACGCGTCGAGCAGCGGGATGACCTCCTCAGGCCGGACGCCGATCGCCTGCACGCTCTTGCCCGCGGCGAGGATCCGGCGGTAAAGCTCATGCCACCGCGGATTACCCCCGCTGTCGCCCACCGACAGCTTCGACGGCGTCCATTCCACGGCGTCCAGCGGCTCGATGTCCAGGATCTCGTCCAGGCTCGGCAGGCACGACTCGCCGTCCAGGTGAAACATCGAGTAGTCCAGCCACTGGCATTGCTGGGTCAACGTCGGCTTGACGAAGCGGCGGAACGCCGCGGGCCCGAACGTCGAGCACGCGTCGCACTGCACCTTGGCGGTGCGACCCGGGCCCCAGAGGTTGAAGACGAAGCTGTTGCCCCCGGCCGGGTCGCGTACGAGCTCCGTGAGCAGGTCGCCGAACATCGCATCGGCGCGCTCCAGGTCGCGCTGCGTCGCCTCGCGATCGACGCGGAAGGTGCGCGGCCGAAGCTTGGCGAAGTCGCGCTCGAGATCCTTGATGAGCGGATCCCACACGAAGCTGCCGCGGTTGTCGCCTTCAACACGGGGGATGTTGACGCCGAAGTCGCTCACCTCAACGCGCCAGTTCAGGTCAAAGTACGGCTCGACGGGCTGGTCATCGCCGATCTGCTCACAGGCGAAGATCCGCCGGCGCAGCGTCAGCTCCCAGCGGCGGAGCTGCGGATCGCGGCAGCGGCAGTCGCGATCGCTGACCAGCTCGTCCCATGAGCCCTCGGGGAAGCAGAGGATCATGGGCTTGGCCGGGCGCAGGGCGTTGTGAGCTCGCCAGAGTTGGCGGCGTCGCGCCATCTCCGGGGCATCCGCGGCGTGGCGCAGCCGACCCGCCAGGGCCCGAAGGATGTCGCGGTCGCGTGTCATGGGTGTCACCTGCCACGCCGTGGGAAATTCAGGGCCATGCCCGCAGCGCAGATCAACAGACAATGGTATCCTTTGATCGCCGGGCGTGCCATCGCCCTCGCCGCGAGTACCGGCACGCCAGGCGCGGCCGTGATTGAAATGCCTGGAAACGCCGAGCAACTGGACCAGCCATTCGAACCGCTGTGCCGTCAATACGAACTCACTTGAGTTACCGCCCGAGTCCATGGCACGCTACCCCCGCCGAATCACCGACCTGCATCAGGCTCTGGCCGTCCACCGGTCGATGGAGGTCGATCGGGTCGAGTACCTCGACCACATGACGTTCGTGCGCAACCAGCGGCCGCTGTTTACGGAGATCTTCGGCCCGCTCGTCGGGCTCAAGCAGCAGTGGGCGGCCGAGGGCGCCACCCCCGCGGAGCTGGATCTCTCGGCGTTCGCCTTTCGCCGTCCCATGCTCGGCAGCGTGCCGGTGAACACCGGCTGGATGGGCGGGCTCGAGCCGCGCGTCATCGAGGAGGACGATCGCCACATCCTGGCGACGGACCACTACGGCCGGCGCGTCGAGTTGATCAAGGGCGTGTCCACGCTGCCGCTGCCGCTGGATCATCCGGTCGCGAACATGGACGACTGGCGGGCGATCAAGCATCACTACGCGTTCAGTGAACAGCGCTTCACGCCCGGCTGGGCGCAGGTCGCGCGCGAGCACCTGGCGGCCGGGCGGGTGGTCACCGCCGGCATCCCCGGCGGCTTCGACGAGCCGCGGCAACTCATGGGCGAGCAAGCGCTGTGCCTGGCGTTGTACGACCAGCCCGAGCTGATCGCCGACATGCTCGCAACCATCGGCGACACGGCGCGGCGCGTGCTCGAGCGCGTCTGCCAGGCGGTGCAAGTCGACCAGCTCAGCGTCCACGAAGACATGGCGGGCAAGAGCGGGCCGCTGTTCGGCCCGCGGCAGGTCGACGCGTTCCTCGCCCCTTACTACAAGCCCATCTGGAGCATGCTCCGCGAACGCGGGGCACGCTTATTCGACATCGACACCGACGGCGACGTCAACGCGATCCTCGACAACCTCATCGACGCCGGGATCAACGTCCTACATCCGATCGAGGCGTCCGCCAACATGGACCTCGTGAAGCTGCGGCAGCGCTGTGGCACGCGGCTGGCGCTGGTCGGTGGCATCGACAAGCACGTGCTGCGGTGCAATCGCGAGCGGATTGACGCCGAGCTTGAGTACAAGATCCCGCCGATGGTTCACAGCGGCGGATGCGTGCTGGGCCTGGATCATCGAATCCCCAACGGCACGCCGCTGGCGCACTACCGCCACTACATCCGCAAGGCCTGGCAGATCATGGACCGCGAGCAAGCCAGCCGCTCGACGTAATGGATCCCCCGCCATGACGCCATCTTCCGCCATGACCGAGCGCGACCGCTTCCTCGCGACGCTGCGCCATGAGAAGCCCGACCGCGTCCCGTTCGCCCCGGGAGGCGGACGGCGCTCCACGCTCGACGCCTGGCACCGCCAGGGGCTGCCACCGGACGTACGGGACTACCACCAGTACGTTCGCACGCTCATCGGCATGCCCGCGGAACCGGCGCGGGAACGCATCCAGCCCGATGTGTGTTTCACGATGATTCCCGAGTTCCAGGAGAAGGTGCTCGAGCACCGGCCCGCGCGCGCCAACGCGCCGCGGAGTGCGGCCGGCACCATGATCGTCCAGGACTGGAAGGGCAACGTCTGCGAGATCGCCGACATCTTCAGCCCCGCGGACCTGCGCGGGGCACCGGACTTCGTCACGCGCACCTGGATCCGCTGCCCCGTCCAGACCCGGGCCGACTGGCACGACATGGCCCGGCGCTATCACGTGGACCAGCCAGGGCGGTTCCCCGCGGACTTCCCGCAGCGCTGCGCCGCGCTCAAACACCGCACGTACCCGGCCGGCCTGACGATCTCGGGGCCGTTCTGGCAGCTTCGTGAATGGCTGGGCTTCGAAAACCTGTGTATGCTGCTGCTGGATGACCCGGATTTCGCCCACGAAATGATCGACTTCTGGTGCCGCTTCGTCG
>SKPT01000189.1 GCA_007119405.1 Phycisphaeraceae bacterium | reverse complement strand
TCCTCGCCGGTGAGCACGAAGCGCCGGCCCGCGTCGTCGTGGCGGCGGTGTGCCAACAGGCAGGCGTTGGCCACGCCCTTGAACACACCCTTGCAGTTCTTGTGGGACGTGCCGACATAGCCTGATTCCAGCGCGACGCGCAGGCTGCCGAGCTCGCCGTCCGACTCGTCGATGATGATCGGCGGGCGATCGGGCCAGTTCCGCAGGGCCTCGGCCGTGCCCTGCGCCAGGGCCACGTCGCGGTGCAGCGGCTGCTCCACGACGATCAGCCGGCGCAGCATGTCAGCGAGCTCCTGATCGCGGCCGAGCGCGTCCCAGAACGCGCGGAAGGCGGCGACGCTGGGGTACTGCTCGTTGCCGTCGAGGGTGAAGGTGATGGGCGCGTCGGCCTGGCGCAAGAGCGTTGCAATGGCGCGAAGCCGCTGGCGGTCGACATCCTCATCGCCGCCGAGCTTGATCTTCAGATACCGCAGCCGATAGCCGGCGATGCATGCCGCCAGCGAATGCGGCAGGCCGTCGTCAACCCGATCGCCCGGGTCGATCTCCGCGTCCGTCAGCGGATCGGACAGCCCGACCGTATGGCGCACCGCGATCCGCGGCCTCGGGGCGGCCGGCAGCAGCGACGCCGGGTCGATGCCCACGAGCTGAGGGTGGATCGCCCCCGCGTCGAAGCCGAGCCCACCGCAGCGCAGGCCATCGGCGAACGTCGTCGCCTTCGCCTTGCACCATGCGTCGATCGCCGCACGCTCCACGACCGACGCGCCGAAGCTCGCCAGCAACGGCGGGTACCGCCGGGCCTCGGCCCAGGCGTGCTGCGTCGCGTACAGCTTGTGCCACAGCTCGAAGACCGAGGCGCATGCGCCTGCCTGCTCCGCGAACCGGCACGCGCCGCGGATCACCGCCAGCATGTCCTCGACGTCCTGCTCGAACGACGTCGCCGGATCCTTCGTGAACCACTTGGGCGGCAGTCCTTCGGCCGCGAGGCCGTCAACCGCGCGGCCGTCGATCTCGAACGTCAGGCGCACGAACAGATGGGGCAGGGCGGTCAACGTCGCGATGCCGTAACGGAACGGCATGCGCGTGCGCATGTTGTGGACCCACAGGCGCGTCCGCCGCGCCGCAATGCTCATGCCGCCTCCCTCGCGTACGCCTTGAGCGTCTCCAGCTCGCCCGGCAGGTGGTCCTCCGGCTCGCGCCAGTTGATCCACTCGCCACTGACGAACCCGTCGTAGCCGTCGCGCACCAGCAGCTCCACCACGCGGCGATGATCAAAGTCGCCCTGGCCGATCGGCACCATTTCCAGCTTGTCGCGGCTGTTCAGGCCGTCGTGCACGTGCACGTGGCGAATCCACGGCTTCAGCGCGTGGTAGGCCTCGTCCATCGTCCAGCCCGACTGGCGCACCGGGTGCATGACGTCCCAGTTCACGGCCACGTGGCGGTGACTGACCTTCTCCATGACGGCGGCGACGTGGCGTGGATCGGTCCACGCGTCGTGCGTTTCCATGCAGAGCGTGACGCCCCGCTGCTCGGCGCGCGGCGCCAGGCTCGCCAGCGCCTCGGCCACGCGATCGATGGCCTCGTGCCGGGTCATGTCGTCGGGAAACGCCCCCCCGAACACCCGCAGCCGCAGGCTGCCCAGGTCCGACGCCAGGTCGATGTACTCCTTCGCCTGCCGCACCGCCTGCTCCGTCTCCGCGGGGTCGGCGAACCGGCTGGACACCGCCAGACAGCACATCGCCACGCCGCTGGCCTCGAACTGCCGGCGTACGGCCTGCCGCTGCTCGGCGTCCAGCGAGACGTCGATGCCGTGCGCCTGCTGCGGGCTGACGCGCGGCTCGACGCCGGCGTAGCCGTAGCCGCGCGCGGTGTCGAGCACTTCGTCCAGGCGCTGTTTCGGCGTGGAGAACGTCATGAATGCGAAGTTGAGCATGTTCGACCTCTGTTCGCAGCCCGCGGCGGCGGCGCGACGCCGCGGCGAAAGCCCGTCGGGGCCCATGAAGCCCAATCCTACCACCGCCACCATCCAGGCGCCCCGGATGCGTCCGATCAGACCGGGGACGCCCGGTAGCGTTCCTGCCTGGCCATGAACTCGAAGACCTGCCGATGATACGGGCTGAATGCCGGTTCCGGAACGCCGTGCGGTGGAATCGCCGGCGTGCCGTAGCCCGTCTGGAACATGTCGTGATGGTAGATGCTGTAGCCGCCGAGCTTCCACACCTCGTACATCTGGAGCATGTGCTCGACGGGATGCGTTGGCTCCTTCGGCCCGCCGAAGCGTGGCGTGCCGTTGCGGGCCGGCTCATCATCGACCACCGGCTTGCCGTACGCCTCGAGCAAGGCGGCGACTTCGCTCGGCCCACGGACCCAGGGGCACTGGCGTGAGGTGTGCGGCGTCAGATAATCCAGGGCCCGGTTCTGCGCCGCGTCGCCGAGCACCCCCGCGACACCCGGCGAGTTGGTCACCAGGCGATCGGGGTCCACCCGCCGGATCGTCGCGACGTGATCCAGCACGCGGTCGCTGCACTCGTTCCAGACCTGCAAGGCCAGGTGCCGGTGAGGCCGCAGCGCCTCGGTCAACGCGGCCACCGCGCGATCCGCCGGCTCGTCCGGCAGCGCCAGGCCGGCGTCCCTGGACTCCTTGGCGAAGATCGCCAGCTCGATGACCATGCCCATCGACCCGGCATCGTCGAGCAGACCGTGCAGACGATCCACGTGCGCCATGCGCAGCGCACCGCTGTGCTCATAGAGCGTGGCATCGGGCGAGGTGTCGATGAATCCCTTGTCGTTGTCCCACTGGCCCCAGATGCGCAACACGTTGACGCCGTGGTCCAGGAATCGCTGCATCCATCCCTTTCGCTCGGCGGAGCTGCGGATGAACGCCTCGTTGAAGATGGCATTGAAGAAGCTGACGCCGGTGAAGAGAAACGGCTTGCCGTCGAGGAGAAACGCCTTTCCGCGGATGCCAAGTTCACCCATTGCCGGTCCTTGTTGCGTTCTTGATTGCCCCGCCGGGCTTCTTCCCCCGCTTCGCCTCACGAAAGGTCGGCTCCCGGGCCAGGGTGAAGGCCACCAGTTCTTCGCCCGTCACGGTGCTGATGTCGTGGTGCATGCTGACGACCTCAACACCGGTGATGTCGTGGATCACGGTTTGCAGCTTCAGCCGGGCGGCTTCGATCAGATGGGTGCGGACCTGCTTGAGCAGATCCCGCCCCTTTTCCGGCGGCAGCGATTCGACCAGTTGGCGTTCGGCGGCCGTCAGCACGCCCTCGAGGCGAATCACGAGCAGGTCGCGGAACAGGTGGGCATAGATGGCATCCGGGCCGCGCCCCATGTATTCCTGTTCAAACCGACGAAGCCCGTCGCAGATCGCGGCTTCCATCTGGCCCTGGGTGTGCATCAATCACCTCTGGGTGGCCGCCCGGCACCCGCCCGGCGTGGGCGTCGGGGCGATCACGCACCCTCTATGGTTACGTCCCCGACGCAGGTGGGCCACAGGATAGCAGCGCGCGCTGCCCAGCGCCTACGGGAATCATGTCAAGCCTGCGGCGGCAGAACCGGGGCCCCGGGCGGTGGCCGGGTGTCTCGGAACCTTGATGTGAGCGAAATGGCCTTTCAGCGCTTGCCCGGGGCCGTTGTCCGGATATAGTGATCGCTATGACCGGAGCGCGGCCGCCCGAAAATGGCTGTGTCCGGTGTCGGAAGACTAGGTGAAGGGTAGCCCGGCATCGTCGGGAGACTTGGCAGCGAGTAAGCCGACTTGATTCAGCGCTTCACGCGTTGGAACAGGTCGGCTTTTTTTTGCCCGGGCAGCGTGGATGAATGGTACCACGATTCAATTTCAACGGAGGCGAGTCGATGAGAAATGCAGCTTTTATCGTGATGGCGTTGGCCTTGATGGTTGTCGGCGGTTGCCAGGCGGCCAAGCCGCATGGCGGCGGTTCGGCTCGGGATGAGAGATTTCACGTCGTCGTCCCACAGGGCAACACGCAGATCAAGCAGGGCGACACCGAAAGCGTTCGCGTGTCGTTGGACAGGGGCCCATCCTTCAAGCGCGACGTGACGCTCGGCATCAGTTCGTCCGAGGGCATCGCCATCGAGCCGTCCCGGGTGGTGATCCGTGCCAGCGACCGCCCCGAGGCCCAGGTGCGGGTTACGGCAGCAAGTGACGCCGCGATCGGAACCTATCGCGTGAGCATCAATGCCACGCCCGCCACCGGCGAAAGCACCTCGGCGATGTTCAGCGTGGATGTCGTGTCTCCATAGGCTCCTTACACGCGATCGGCCCGGCCGAGGGTGGCGCGCACGGCGCGGACACCAGGCTAACCTGCTGACCGATGCCCTGCGGCGCATGCTCCGGCGCCAGGGGCGGCAAGTGACGCCGGTCCTGCCTCCTGTCCGGACGCAAAGAAAAAGTTGCAGGTGACCGCTTGCGTCGCGCCGCGGTCTTGATAGAATCAAAATCGTCAACGTGGTGCGGCCGCCCGAAAATGGTCGTGCCCGATTTCGGAAGACTAGGTGAAGGGTAGCCCGGCGTCGTCGGGAGACTTGGCAACGAGTAAGCCGACTTGATTCAGCGCTTCACAGCGCCGAAACAGGTCGGTTTTTTTTGTGCGCGCTCGACGCCGTTGAAGCCGGCTCGCGCCGTGTGTTGAAAACAGGGCGCCCGGGCGTATCCGGGAGCCGTTCCCGAACCTTGGCCGTGCACCGGACGATGTCCCGCCCCGCCAATCTGGACGAGGAGTTGGAGATGCCAGCTCACCGTTTCACACAAATGGGTGTGACCATGGGGCTGCCTGACCTGATCGCGGCCCCGCTGGCCGGTCGCGCTGTGATTCTCAGGCCCCGCGCCGGCGCGACGGCCTGAGCCGTTACATCAACAATCATTCGAGGAGCTACGCACGCTCCTCATCGGTTGGCGTTCGACCTGCCAGCCGGTGAAACCACGGAGGGTCGACTTGGAGAGAAGATCATGAGACGAACACCAGGCATCGCACGAACCATCGTGGGCACGCTGCTCGCCCTGGGCGTTGGCGCTGCCGCCGGTCCACTCCACGCCGCGTCCATCGACGTGGCTGGCGCTGAGGTCGGGGGCGCGCAGTTCGCCACCGCCTACTCCGCCAGCGAGGAGCAAACCGTGACCTACACCGGCACGCCCGGGCCCGCGTCCAGCGGCCTGCTCGGGGACATGAACCACGACGGCGTCGTGGACGCCGGCGACATCACCCCGTTTGTTTTCGCCCTGACCAATCCCGCGGGCTACGAGGCTCTCTACGGTATCGAGCCGGCACCCATGGGTGACATCAACCAGGACGGCGCGTTTGACGCCGGCGACATCACCAGCTTCGTTCACCTTCTGGTCCATGGCGGAGGC
>SKPT01000076.1 GCA_007119405.1 Phycisphaeraceae bacterium | reverse complement strand
GAACGTCGAGTCCGATGTACAATGCCATGGCAAGCCTCCTTTCTGGGACTGGGGCGTTTCCGCTGATACGACCGATACGCCCCCAAGCGTACCAGCGGGAGGCTTGCTTCATAGATTCACTCAACGCCGTGAACTTCACGCGTGGCGGCGCTGATGTAGGGTGGGTAGAGCGAAGCGAAACCCACCATGCTGGCCGTGGAAGCCCGCCGCAACCGGTGGGTTTCGCTTCGCTCTACCCACCCTACAGCCGGAGTTCACGGCGTTGGGTGCCACTGACAAGCGGAGGCCGCGGAGCTTCTCAGTGCGGATCGGCGTCACGGACCCGTCACGCCAACAGGGCCGAGGACGGCCTTGTCAGTGGCACCCGCGACGATCGGACTGAAGATGCTCAGATGCGCGTTGCAATTAATCGCAGCGCCTCGTCGGTGCCACACCGCACCGCCCGGGATGCTGTCTGCTCCAGGCATCGCACATCGCAGCCTTCGGCCTGCCCTGTGGCACCCACAGGGCGACTTCTCACTCACGCCCTCCAACTTGAGCCGCGACACCGGCCGCCCCGGACTTAAATTCGTATTATAATGCGGCTTGACCTGATCCGCATTTTAAGGAACCGTCCATGCCCGATCTCGCTCAGACGCTCAAAACCGAAATTCGCCGCCTGGCACGCTCGGAAATTCGTGCGGAGAACCAGAAGCTCCGTGATGATTCGGCCCGTTACCGCCGCGACATCGCCGCACTGAAACGCCAGGTCACGGAACTGACGCGCGAGCTCGCCTTCCTGCGCCGACAGGAGCAGAAGCGCGTCGCGCAGCAGCCCCCGGCCAACGGCACGCAACGCGTACGCTTCTCACCAAAATGGCTCCGATCACATCGCGGCAAGCTCGGCCTGTCGCAGGAGGACTACGGCCGGCTCGTCGGCGTCTCCGGGTTGACCATCTACAACTGGGAAAACGGCAAGACCAACCCGCGACAGCAGCAGCTCGCCGCCTGGGCCCAGGTGCGCAACCTCGGCAAACGCGAGGCGCACAAGCGCCTGGAACTGCTGCAATAGCCCCCGCCCCGTCCGCCCGCCCATCGCCTCACCGCGACGCCCGGGCGACGCGCCTCGTCTCACCCTCGCGGATGGGCCAGTGCGGGGCGATCGTCGTCTCGTGATACCGGCGGATGAACGCCTCCCCCTGCAACCGGCAGCCGCGCATCACGGTGTCCACGTAGCTGCGGGCGATCACCGCGCCCTCGGGGATGCGCGTGTGCTCCGGCCTGGGCAGGTAGGTGTAGACCGTGCCCGCGAATCGCGGCGTAACGGCCGACGTGACCTCGATCCGGTCGTAGCACCACTCGCGCTCGTCCAGGCGGGCCAGCTCGGCGTCGTCGTGAAGCTCGAACACCGTGCCCACCATGCTCGCACCCGCCGCCGGCTCGATGCCCAGCACGATCACCGGCGCGGGCTCATCGTCCTCGACAAACTGCCGCCGGGTCACCACGTTCCACAGCCGGCGGTACCCCCGGAGCGTCGCCGCGTGCATCGCGCCGGGCGGCTGGGCCCTGCCAAGCGTGACGTTGGCGCTGTCCGGGCACATGAGCGAGCCATAGCCGAAAACGTGAATCATCTGCGCGCTCCCGGGTCGGCGGTCATCGGCCATGATAACCGCCCCGCGGAAGCTGGCCAAAGCCGTGTGCGGGCGCGCCGACCGCCTCAGCTCGGCCAGAGACGCTGAAGCTCACGCGGCAGTTGCTGGCGCACATCCTGGATCTCGCCGCGCGTCACGTGCGCGCTGAGCAGCCGGAACACCGACTCCACGGCATGGCGAGGGTCGATGCCCGCCGCCGCGTTGCGCAGCTCGTGCTGGACGTGCTCGACGAACGGCCGCTCGCCGCCAAGATCGCTGCGCGGCGTGCGCGACGGGTTCCACCCCTCGTAGTAGAAGCCGCGGATCAGCATCGGCAACTGCGCCCCGAGATGCACCGCCTCCTCCGGCATCAGCCGATCACGCAGGGCGTGCAGCACCACGCGCAGGGCGGTGTAGGCCTGCGACTCGTCGTCATAAGGACCAATACGCGCAAGCTCCTCCAGCCACTGGTGCGTTTTCTGCAATGTCGAATCAAAGACGGCCACGTGTCGCGTGGTCATGTCTCACCTCGCTGATGCAGGCAGAATCGTGATCGCGAGTCGTGGCTCCTTGTAATGCTCGCGCCGCGGGCTGCGACAAACAAGGCCCGGCCGGAAAATACGATCCGGCCCGAAAGATCGGGCGGGTGATGACCCGACCCGGAGCGCGATCCCGATCCTGATTCCCGGACCCACACAACGCGTGATTCCCGGATCCACAGAATGGGTGCCACTGACAAGCGGAGTCCGCGGAGCTTGTCCGTGCGGACATGAGTAGCGGATGCGACGTGCCCTGATCGGGGTGCCACTGGCGGCTTGTCCGCCAGTGCCCAGGCGCACCGAAGCCCATCCACCTTGCAAATGCCATCTTTGCGAAGGCCCTCCGGCAGCGCCCCGGCAGGGGCGAAGGGTTGTAGCCACGGGTGGAGCGCAGCGGAACCCGTGGTAAGCGTGGCCATGGATCAACCTGCCCCGGCGGGGCAGAGGCGGCGTTGACGCACCCTGCCGCCGCGGAGTTCGTTCATTCGTGACAACCACGGGTCCCGCGGCGCTGCACCCGTGGCTACAGCCCGTCCCCCGCCACCATTTTCAGGTGCCCCCGGCAAGCCGCCAGCGGCATCCGCGGCGGTGAGCCGTCTCGCGCACATCCTTGCCAATTCCGGTTGATCGTCGACCCCCGGCCGCGCTACGCTGCGTTGCCGGATGGGCCCGGGCTGCGGGGAAGGATGGAGCGTGATGCGGACGATGCGAGCGGTGGCAGATCTGTGGTGGGCGAAGCTGGCGACGCTTTGCCTGGCGCTGGCCCTGGGCCTGGGCATGGCGATGCTCGGCGGCTGCGAGACGGGCGAGGGCGTCGGCGAGGACATCGAGCACGCCGGCCAAGAGGTCGGCGAAGGTGTCGAGGACGTCGGCGAGGAGGTTCAGGACGCCGCGGACTGAGCGAACCAGGGGGCGGTCGGCGGGCCGTCGGGCTTGAAAGGCCGCCGCGGCCTCGCCATTGCTCCACCCGCAGAGCACTGACAAGCTCCACGGACTGCGCTTGTCAGTGGCACCCGCCCTGCCGGCGCCCCCAACATTCATGAATCTCTGAATGGTTGGCTTTATCCGGGTCGGATTCACTGAGGGTGTCACGGCTTGACCGCCAGGCGGCAAGTCGTGCGATCGTCGACAAACGCACGGCTTGCCCTCCGGGACAAGCCGTGGCACCCCACGGCTCGGGGATTCAGCCAACCTTCCAATGGTCGACCAAGGCCAAGGCGAACACGTATCAGGCCCACCGCCATGCTCGAGAAGCTGGGCATCTGCCAGTGGTTCCACTACCGCGCCCACGAGGACGTGCGCCGGGCGGTGCGGCTGATGCAGGAGCTGGGCGTGCGCCACGTGCGCACGGGCATCTCCTGGGCCGACTTCCATCGGCCGCGCGGCCAGGCGTGGCACGACTGGCTGCTGCGCACGCTCCACGACGCGGGCTTCGAGCTGCTGGTGTCCGTCTGGCATACGCCGCCGTCGATCAGCGTCGGCGGCTGCTGCGCCAGCCCGCCGCGCCGGCTGGAGGATTACGCGGCGTTCATCGGGCAGGTGATCGAGACGTGGGGCCGGCAGATCGCCGCCATCGAGCTGTGGAACGAGCCCAACAACCTCTACAAGTGGGACTTCAACCGCTTCGACCCGACCTGGTCGCGCTTTGCGCGGATGGTGGCCGCGGCCGGGGCGGTGGCCCGTGACCACGGCATGCCGACGGTGCTCGGGGGAATGATCCCCGTCGACGCGGACTGGCTGCGGCGGCTGAGCCGCGACGGAGCGCTGGAGGCGGTGGACGTCGTGGCGATCCACGCCTTTCCCGAGATGTGGTGGCGCGACGCCCCCTCCTGGGACTGCTACGAGACGTGGCACGGCTGGCCTGAGAAGATCGCGCGGGCGGCGTCGGCGGCCGGGGGCAGACCCATCTGGGTCACCGAGACGGGGCTGGCGACGTGGGACGCGGCCCGGGCGCGCCTCGGGCGGCACGAGCTCCAGGCCCGGCGACTGAGCCTGGCCGCGTCGGCGCCGGTGCCCCGCCTCTACTGGTACAGCCTGATCGACCTGGACCCACGGCGGGAGGCGATCGAGGGCTTCCACGTCGACGAGAATGAGTACCACCTGGGGCTGGTCACGGCCGGGGGTCGGCCCAAGCCGGCGTTCGAGCGCTTTGCCCGGCTGCTGGCCGGCGAGGCGCAGCCGGAGCACGCCGATCGCCCCACACCGCCGCAACCCGCCGTCGCGGCGGTGGCGCGGGGGTAGGGGCTGGTGCGCGTGGCTCATCCCGCTCCCGACGGTGGTTGCGCGAATCCGGCGCCCCGTGGAGCCTGAAGCTGGCGGGGTTAGAATATCTCACGTAACCACTGCTGGATTAATCCCTTAGCAGAAGCATGCCACCGTCGTCGGCGGCGGTGGAGCCTCTGCCTGCACGCCCGCGGAGCCTGCCCTGGAATGCTGGATCACGTCAATGGCACGGAGATTCGCGTCATCGGCCTGTCGCGCAGCGGCAACCATGCGATCCTGAACTGGATCTACGCCCAGGCGCCCGGCCGGGTGTGCCTGCTCAACTGCGCCGAAGGCCGGTGCAACCCCTTCGCCACCGCCCGCCCGATGGACAACGGCCGGCCGTACCGCGTCAACTACCCGGGCTTCGATCTTCAAGCCGAGGCGGCGGCCCGCTTCAGCGACAAGGATTGGCTGATCTTCAGCCACGAGGATGCGTACCTGGGCAACGCGGCCAGCCGGGAGTTCGAGCGCGACCATGACGCGCTCGTCGGGCCGTCGCGGCGGCGGGTGGACGTGCTGATCCTGCGCGACCCGTACAACCTCTTCGCGTCGCGCCTGCGCTGGGGCCAGTGCGTGATCTCGCCGCGCATCGCCGTGCAGATCTGGAAGCAGCACGCCCGGACCTGGCTGGGCCGGGACCTTCGCCTGCGCCATGAAGCGGTGATGATCAGCTACAACCGCTGGGTGCGCGAGCGGGCATATCGCCAGCGGGTGGCCGAGCGGCTGGGGCTGAGCTTCACCGACACGGGCGTGCAGCAGGTCGCGGCGTGCAACGGCGGCTCATCGTTCGACGCGATGCGGTACAACGGCCGGGCCCAGCAGATGAAGGTGTTTGACCGCTGGCGCTGCTTCATCGACGACCCGCGCTTCACGAGCTGCTTCGACGAGCAGGTGGTGGAGCTGGCGCGGCAGGCGTTCGGGCCCATGCCCGAGCCGGAGCAGGCCCTGGGCCTGGCCGAGGCGGTCGGCCAGG
>SKPT01000397.1 GCA_007119405.1 Phycisphaeraceae bacterium | reverse complement strand
CCGGCCGCGGCCGGGGCAGGTGACGGCGCCGCAGCCGGGCCCGGCGGTGGCGCCGCAAGGTCGGCGGAGGGATGGTCCGAGCGAGGTGGTGCGGTCGATGGGGGTCGAGCAGGCCGAGGCGGCGGCGGCGCGGGAGCGGGGGGGGACGGGGTCGCCCCGGCTGGAGCCGCCCCGCATCACCGGGCCGTCGCTGGAGGAGCAGGCGCCGGACCTGGTCGAGGAGGTGCGGCGGTATGCCGACCTCTGCCGGCAGATCGCGCGCAGCGAGCCGTGCGACGTCATCCACGCCCACGACTGGATGAGCTTCCCCGCGGGGCTGGCGGCGGCGGGGGCGACGGGTCGGCCGCTGGTCGTGCACGTGCACTCGACGGAGTTCGACCGGGCGGGCGAAGCGATCGATGAGCGGATCTACGAGATCGAGCGGCGGGGGATGCACGCGGCCGTGCGCGTGATCGCGGTCAGCCACATGACGGCCCGCATCATCGAGCACCGCTACGGCGTGCCGAGCTCGCGCATCGCCGTCGTCCACAACGGCACCCCCCCCGCCACCGCCACCGCCGCCGCCACGCCTGCGATGGCGGGTGGTGAGCCGGGCGATGAGCCGGTGCGCGTGCGTCTGGGTGAGCAGGAGCGGCTGGTGGTGTTCATCGGTCGGCTGACGATGCAGAAAGGGCCGCGCTATTTCGTGGAGGCGGCGGCGCGGGTGCTCGCCAAGCAGGAGAACGTCAAATTCGTGATGGCGGGCGACGGTGACGAGGCGGCGGGGCTGGTGGAGCTGGCGGCGCGGCGGGGGATCGGGCATCGGCTGCTGTTTGCCGGGTTTCTCAGCAGCGCGGACGTGCAGCGCGTTTTTGACATGGCCGACGTTTACGTGATGCCCAGCGTCAGCGAGCCGTTCGGCCTGGCGGCGCTGGAAGCGATGCGCAGCGACGTGCCGGTGATCGTCTCGCGTCACAGCGGCGTCGCGGAGGTGGTCAAGCACGCGTTGAAGGTCGAGCCCAGCGACGTCGAGGACATCGCCGACAAGATCCTGGCGGTGCTGCGTCATGCGGAGCTGGCGACGTCGCTGCGCCAGGGTGCGGAGCTGGAGATTCGGCGGCTGACCTGGCCGGGGGCGGCGAAGCGGTGCCTGCGGGTCTACGACGAGGCGGTGGCGGCGACGCCGCGGTGAGCGGGTCGGGCGAAGGCCGTGAAGAGGGCGGGGGACGCTGAAAAATGTGGTGATACGGCTTGTCCCTATAAAGCCGGGACCGGTGGTCCCGGGGCGGCGGCGTGCCGTCCACGTCAACCACGTGGGGCTGATCGTCGCCTTGATGATCTCGCCGGCGCGGGGCGCCCGGGCACTGGCGGACAAGCCGCCAGTGGCACCCAACGCCGTGACCTATTCGGCGGCGGCGCTAATGTAGGGTGGGTAGAGCGAAGCGATGGCTGCGGCACCGGCGAACGCCGGTAAACCCACCACGATGCTCGTAGATCCAAGGCAAGACTGGTGGGTTTCGCTTCGCTCTACCCACCCTACATCAATCGTTCACGGCGTTGAGTGGCACCCTTCGTGAGCGACGATGGCGCTACTCGCCTCTGCGTTCCGCGCCGAGCTCGAGGCCCTGGCGGGCGACGAGGTAGCAGGCGGTGGTGGTGGCGAGCAGGACGAGCAGCCAGATGGCCAGGAGCTTGGCCATGACGAGGAAGGCGTCGGCCTGGAGGATGAGGGCGAGGACGATGAACCCGAGGCCGAGGTTGTCCGCCTTGGTCAGGGCGTGGAGTCGGCTGTGGACGTCGGGGAAGCGCAGCAGGCCGAGCGTGCCGAGCGTCATGAACAGCAGGCCGAGGATGATCAGCGCGATGCTGGCGTAATCGAGCGGTGCCATGGTGGTCAATCCTCCTGGCGGACGCGTGGCCAGACGCGCTGGACGAAGGCGGCGACGGCGACGACGGCGAGCAGGGCGAGGACGAGCGCGACGTTCCAATAGGCCGGGGCGTCGGCGGCCTGGCCCAGCAGCAGGAGAATCGCCACGCCGCTGGTGCCGAAGAGCTGGGCGCTGAGCATGCGGTCGCCGGCGCTGGGCCCCATCGCCACGCGGACGAGCCCGGCGGTGACGGTCAGCAGCAGGTAGGCGGCGGCGAGGAGGTAGAAGGTCGCCATGGCGGCAGTATAAAGCCGGGGCGGGTGGTTCCGGGCGCGGGCAGCCTCGCGAAGCGGCAAGCCGCGGGGAACCGTGGTATAATACCCGGCTACCCTCACCCCGAGACCCCACGCCCATGAGCACCGATCAGCTCCGCAACGTCGCGATCATCGCGCACGTCGACCATGGCAAGACCACCCTTGTCGACCAGCTCCTGTACCAGTCGGGCATGTTCCGCGACGGCGTGCTGGACAAGCTGGCCGGCGGTCAGCACGGCCTGATCATGGACACGGGCGACCTGGAGCGCGAGCGGGGCATCACGATCACCGCCAAGAACTGCGCGGTACACTATCACGCCGCGGACTCGAAGCATTACCGCATCAACGTCATCGACACGCCGGGGCACGCGGACTTCGGCGGGGAGGTCGAGCGCGTGCTGTCGATGGCGGACGGCGTGCTGCTGCTGGTCGACGCGTTCGAGGGGCCCATGCCGCAGACGCGCTTCGTGCTGGAAAAGGCGCTGGCGCTTGAGCTCAATCCCGTGGTCGTGGTGAACAAGATCGATCGGCCGGACGCCCGGCCCGACGACGTGATCAACGAGGTGTTCGACCTGCTGGTGGAGTTGGAGGCCTCGGACGAGGCGCTGGACTTTCCGGTGATCTACGCGTCGGCCAAGGAAGGCTGGGCGACGGGCGACGCGAAGCGGCTGGGCGACGGCCACCCGACCGACATCCGGGCGCTGTACGAGGCGATCGTGAACCATGTGCCGGCGCCTGCGGCCGGGAGCACCGACGCGCCGCTTCAGATGCTGGTTTCGACGCTGGCCTACAGCGAGTACGTCGGGCGCATCGCGATCGGGCGTGTGCGCGCGGGCACGCTCCAGGCCGGGCAAAGCGTGACGGTGATCAACCGCGCCGGCGAGCGCTCGACGCAGAAGGTGAACCGGCTGCTGCAGTTCAACGGCCTGTCGCGCGAGGCGGTGGACGAGGTGTGCGCGGGCGACCTTTGTGCGGTCGAGGGCCTGGACCCGATCGACATCGGCGACACGATCGCCTGCGCCCAGCGCCCGGCGGCGCTGAAGTCGGTGAAGGTCGATGAGCCGACGGTGACGATGACCTTCCGCGTCAACGACTCGCCGGCTGCCGGGCGCGAAGGGCAGTACGTGACCAGCCGGCAGATCTGGGCGCGGCTGGAGCGTGAGCTACAGAGCAACGTGGCGCTGCATGTGGATCGCGGGGCGGTGGAGACGGAGTTTCGCGTCTCGGGGCGGGGGCTGATGCACCTGGGGGTGTTGATCGAGACGATGCGGCGCGAGGGTTACGAGCTGTGCGTGGGCAAGCCGGAGGTGATCCTCAAGACGATCGAAGGCAGGAAGCATGAGCCCATCGAGCAGTTGGTGGTGGACTGTCCGCTCGAGTGCCAGAACGACGTGATGTCGCTGGTGACGTCGCGTCGTGCGGAGATTGCGCGGATCGATCCCAAGCCCGGCGCGGGCAGCTACATGCACATGATGTTCACGATTCCGGCTCGCGGGCTCATTGGGTTGCGGACGCAGATGCTCACGGCAACGCAGGGCCGGGCGATCATGCACCACAATCTGCTGCGCTACGAGCCGGTGCGTGGTGAGCTGCCCGGGCGGGCGCTGGGGGTGATGATCGCCACGGACGCGGGGCAGGTGACGGCCTATTCGCTGGATCGGCTGTTCGACCGCGGGGTGTTTTTCGTCCGGCCGGGCGAGCAGGTGTATGCGGGGCAGATCGTGGGCCAGCACTGCCGGGACAATGACCTGCCGGTGAACCTGGTGATCAACAAGAAGCTGACGAACGTGCGGGCGTCGGGCAGCGACGATCAGACGAAGGTGCGGCCGGCGCGCGAGATGTCGCTGGAGGCGTGCCTGGAGTTCATCGAGTCGGATGAGCTGGTGGAGGTGACGCCCAAGTCGGTGCGGCTGCGCAAGCGGCTGCTGCGCGAGGCGGATCGGCGGCGGCTGTCGCGCGCGGGGGCGTGACGGTGATTTCGGATTTCGAATTTCGGATCTGGTGCTGGCCGTCGCCCTCCGCGCGACGGCTGCCGCGTCATGTCACCGCACGCCCATGAGGGTGTCGAAGACGATCTGGTCGAGGCGCTCGTAGGGCAGCGGGCGCTGGGCGAGCTTCTCGCGGTCGAAGGTTCTGGCCAGCAGCTTGTCGGCGTTGTCCCTGGAGTAGGCGCGCGTGAGCGACTCGACGTCGCGCTTGGCGCGGTTGATCTGCCTGAGCAGATCCTTGACCTCGGCGTCGGCGCCAAACTGCCGGGCCTTGTGCTCGAGGATCTTGTAGGAGCGCATGCAGCCGGCGGCGAAGGCCTTGACGTCCTCGCGGTCGGCGGTGCGGTAGGCGTGGGCGTCGAAGTGCTTCGGCCCCTTGTACTTGTGGTCGAGCAGCAGCTTGACGAGGAAAAACGCGCCCTTGTAGCTCGTCGAGCCGAAGCGGAAGTCCTGGTCGTAGCGGCCGAACTCCTGGTCGTTCAAATCGATGTGGAAGAGCTTTCCCGCTTCGAGCGCCTGGGCGACGTGGTGATGGAAGTTGAGCCCGGCCATGGACTCGTGGGCGAACTCGGGGTTGAGCCCGACCATCTCGGGGTGGTCGAGGCTGTAGATGAACCCGAGGTAGGAGCCGGTGACCGAGAAGTAGAGGTGGCCGCGCGGCTCGTTGGGCTTGGCTTCGAGCGCGAAGCGGTAGCCGAGCTTGTGCTCGAGGTTGTAGTTGCACAGGAAGTTCATCGCCTCGCGGAAGCGCTTGACCGCGAGCACCGGGTCCTTGCCCGCGTCGCACTCGGTGCCCTCGCGGCCGCCCCAGAAGACGTAGGTCCTGGCGCCGAACTCCTTGCCCAGCTCCATGCCGCGGATGGTCTTCTGGATCGCGTAGGCGCGGACCTCGGCGTCGTTGCTGGTGAAGGCGCCGTCCTTGAAGACGGGGTCGGCGAAGAGGTTGGTCGTGGCCATGGGGACCTTGAGCCCGGTGCGTTTGAGGGCGGCCTTGAAGTCCTTCTTGATCTGCTTCGCTTCGGCGTCGGTGGCGTCGATGGGGATGAGGTCGTTGTCGTGGAAGTTGACGCCGTGGACGCCGGGCACTTCGCCGAGCAGGTCGACGATCTCGGCGGGGGTGAGGGTGGGGCGTGTGGGCCCGCCGAAGGGGTCGCGGCCGGGGTTGCCCACGGTCCAGAGGCCGAAGGTGAACAGGTCCGCGGGGGTGGGGGTGAAGTCGGTCTTGGCGGGCATGATGGGGCTCCTTG
>SKPT01000071.1 GCA_007119405.1 Phycisphaeraceae bacterium | reverse complement strand
TGGGTCACGGGGATCAAGGCGTTTCACGAGCAGATCAGCGGCAAGGACTACCCGTACATGAACCCGGGGCTGGACGAGGCGTTCTACGGGGCGTTGTGCGTCAACGTCACCGATCCGTTCGGCAACCGGTTGACGTTCAACGAGCGGCTGGAGACGGCCGAGGCAGGCTGAGGAGCACGATGCAGCACGCGCGGGTCCAGGGCAGGGCGACGAGCACGGTCAAGCATGCCTCGCTTGCCGGCCGCAAGCTGCTGATCTGCCAGCCGCTGGGCGGCGAGGGGCAGGACATGGGCGACCCGGTGCTGGCGGTGGACAATCTTGGGGCCGGGCGCGGCGACCGGGTGATCCTGACGAGCGACGGCCTGGGGCTGCGCGAGCTTTTGGGCAGCAACACGAGCCCGGCGAGATGGTGGACGCTGGGGATTGTGGACGAGTAAGCGATGAGCAAGCCTGACGAAAAACTCGTGCAGCAGATCGCGGAGCAGGTGCTCAAGGCGATGCGGGGTGAAGCGTTGCCGGGGGGGCGCGAGGCGCCGGGTGAAGCGGAGGGCACGCAACCGGAGTCGCGGACCGCGCCGCCGGCGCCGATCCGCGCCCCGGCGGGGGTGTGCACGGGCGACTACTCGAAGTTCACGGAGCTGATGGGCAAGCCGGTGGGGGCGCGCAAGCGCGAGGCGATCGGCGGCGCGGCGGAGGAGGCCGCACCCAATCAGAAATCAGAAATCAGAAATCAGAAATCAGACACCCTCGACGGCATTGTCACGGCCGAGCAGTTGCAGAAGGCGATGGACGCGGCGGCCGATGGCGTGGCGCACCTGGCGTCGACGGCGCGGCTGACGCCGCTGGCCAATGACCTGGCGCGACAGCAGGGCGAGCGGGTGAGGCGGGCGGGTCGGTCGAGCGGTGGCGCGGCGGTGGAAGGCGGCTCGCAAGGTGCGGCGGGTGGCGAGGGGCAGTCGGCGGCGTGGCTGTGGTGGGCGGATGGGTATTGCCCCAACGTTCAACAGCTCACGGCTCGTCTGGGCGGGCGGCTGCGTGCGTCGGCGGCAGGGCGCAGCGATGCGGGGCTGGTCGAGTTTCTTGGACAGCTTCAGCGCGAGCTGGCGGCCGGGCGCGTCAAGGGGGGGGTGATCTTCGTGCAAAGCGCGCCGCAGGCGGTGTGCTACGCGAACCAGGTGCCCGGGCTTCGCGCGGTGTGGGGGCATTGTCTGGAGACGGTGCGGCAGGCGATCGGGCAGATCGGGCCCAACGTGCTGGTGCTGGAGTATGCCTATGCGGGGCTGAACGTGATGGAGCAGATGCTTGATGAGATGACCGCGTCGGACGCGACGCCGCCGGGGCTGGTGCAGCAGCATCTGCGATTGTTGCGGGAGGGCCGGTGATGCGTATCGGGCGCGTGCTGGGCACGGTGACGATGACGCGCAAGCTCGAGCGGCTTGCGCCGGGGCGGTTTCTGATCGTCGAGGCCTTGGATGGGCGGGCGCTGGCCGGGCGGGGCGCGGGCGCGCGGCGGGCGACGGCGATGCCCGAGTCGCTGGTGGTGTTCGACCATCTTGGCGCGGGCGCGGGGCAGATCGTGGCGTTCAGCGAGGGGCGCGAGGCGGCGATGCCGTTTTACCCGGAGAAGGTGCCGCTGGACGCGTACGTGGCGGCGATCCTGGATGAGATCGAGTATGAGGTGTAGCCACAGATGAACACGGATGGACACGGATAAAGGCAGATGAGGAAGCCAGGAAGCCAGGAGCAAGGCAGTGCAGAGGATGGCGTTGAGTGAGCGGTGGGTAGCACCGACAGGTGAGCTGGCTGTCGATCGTTCTGACTCTTCTTCCTGGCTTCCTGGCTTCCTTATTTGCCTTCCTATCTGTGTTCATCCGTGTTCATCTGTGGCTAATCCCGCTTTGCGAGGCGAATCATGAGCACTTACGACATCGACGAGCTGAAGGAACAGATGTGCGAGGTGGGGCGACGCATCTGGCTGCGCGGGTTCTGTGCGGGCAATGAGGGCAATCACTCGGCCCGTATTGGCGAGGATCGCTTTTTGTGCACGCCCACGGGGGTGAGTAAGGGTTTTCTTACGCCGGACGACATTTGCGTTGTCGATGGCGAGGGCAACCAGGTGGAGCCCAATGCCAACGGGCGCAAGCGTACGAGCGAGGTGCTGGTACATCTGGCGATTTACCGGAAGCGGCCGGATGTGAACGCGGTGATTCATTCGCATCCGCCGCATGCGGTGGCGTTCTGCATTGCGGGGATGCCGCTGCCTGAGGGCGTGCATCCCGAGGCGGAGGTTTTTCTGGGCAAGGTGCCGATCGCGCAGTACGCGACGCCGGGCACGCCCAAGCTGAGCGAGAGCATTCTGCCGTTGATCGGGCCGGAGACGAACACGATTCTGATGGGCAATCATGGGTCGGTGACGTTTTCGCCGGACATCATCGACACGTACTATCGGCTGGAGATCCTGGACAACTACTGCCGGCAGTTGCTGCTGGCGCGTCAGCTTGGCAACGTGAACGTGCTCAACGCGCAGCAGATGGTGGAGCTCCTGAAGGTCAAGCAGAAGTTCGGCTTTGAGGATGCGCGCCTGGCGTGCGCGGCGGACGGTTGCGTGGGGACGGAGAACCAGCCGTTTCTCGCGCCGTTCGACGTGCGGCCGAGTTCGGCGTCGTGCGGGTGTGACGCGTCGGGGGTGGCGACGGGGGCGGCGCAGCGTCACAGCGTGGGCGGCGGTCAGGCGGCGGCGGACGCGGACGACGAGGCGTTTGAGCAGCTGGTGCAGCTTATTACGGACCAGATCATGGCGACGCGGTGAAACCACGATGCACGCAATCGACGCTCGATGCAGCGAAACCCGGAGGGCGGGGTGCCACGGCTTGTTTGCGCAGCGGCAAGCCGTGTGGTTAGCCGAGGGAACACGGCTTGCCCTTCGGGACAAGCCGTGGCACCCACCTGCGGACGCGACGGCACACAGCACCCTTTGGGATGCTGTGTGGCACCCAAGCGGAAAGAGAACGCGCGGATGCATGATGATGCACCTTGACGACAGGACCAACGAACGTGTCGGTGATGCAAGGTGGCTCGGAAGCACCCTCCCCCGGCCCCTCCCGGAGGGAGGGGGGGCGGATACGGATCCCCGACCACTGCCCCCTGCCCTCTGCCCTTTGCCCCCTGCCCTTTGGCCTCAGCCCTCTGACGTTTGCCCCCTGCGCTCGGACCCCTAACCCCTGACCACCCATGAGCATAAAAGTTGCCATTATCGGAGGTGGAGGCCGCGTTGGATCGAATGCGGCTTTCGCGTTGCAGTGTGCGGGTATTGTCCGCGAGATTCTGATTGTTGACGTCAACGAGGAGTTGGCGGCGGGCGAGGCGCTGGACCTGATGCAGGGCAGCTCGCTGGCGGGCGATCAGCGCATCGCGGCGGGCCCGACGGCCGACGCCGCGGACGCGGACGTGGTGGTGATTACCGCCGGGTCGCGGCGCAAGCCGGACGAGTCGCGGCTGGATCTCATCAACCGCAACGTGTCGATCTTCAAGGCCATCCTCGACGATCTAAAGAGCGCCAAGCTCAAGCGCGATGCGATCGTTCACGTGGTGTCCAACCCGGTGGACATTCTGACGCGCATGGCGGTGGAGCATCTGGATTGGCCTTCGCCGCAGGTGATCGGGCTGGGGACGGTGCTGGACACGGCGCGTTTCAACTCGCTGATCGCGGCTGAGCAGAACCTGCCGGCGACGCAGGTGCGGGCGCTGATCCTGGGCGAGCATGGCGACAGCATGACGCCGATCTGGTCGAGCGCGACGGCCGCGGGCGTGCCGCTGGTGAAGCTGCTGTCGGTGGCGGAGCAGAATCGGCTGTTCGAGCGTACGCGCAACTCGGGCGCGGAGGTGATCCGGCGCAAGGGCGGGGCGGGTTACGCGGTGGGCGTGTCGATCGCGGAGGTGGTTCACAGCATCGCGCTGGACCGCGGTCGGATTCTGCCGGTGAGCACACGCATGGCGGGTCAGTATGACCTTCGCGACGTGTGCCTGAGCATTCCCACGGCGGTGGGGCGCGGCGGCGCGGGCCGGACGATTGAAGTGGAGCTCTGGCCGCGCGAGCTGGCGGGGTTGCAGGCCAGCGGCAAGGCGCTGGCGGAGACGTGGAAGCAGCTTGGATAGGAGGAGTAGCCACGGATGAACACGGATGAACACGGATAAGAAAATGAGGAAGCCAGGAAACCAGGAAGGGGAAGTGAATTTTCGATGAACCGCGAAGGAGCGAAGAACCGCGAAGTCGCGAAGGTCAGAAGATTACGCTCCGTCCGAGAAGTGGGTGGCACGGCTTGACCGCGAAGCGGCAAGCCGTGTGACGGCCGACGGAGACACGGCTTGCCCTTCGGGACAAGCCGTGGCACCCCCACTTCTGCGGTTTTCGGACGGAGCCTAGACCAAATGGCTGTGCTTCGCGCCCTTCGCCTGCTTCGCTTCTTCGCGGTTTATCAAAGACCCGTCGTGCCTTGTTTCCTGGGTTCCTGGCTTCCTTATTCGCCTTTATCCGTGTTCATCCGTGTGCATCTGTGGCTATTTAACGAAAGCGTAGCGGCCCATGCTCATCGTTGAGCGACATGCGAAGCTGCTGGCGATATTGCGTCAGCGCAAGACCGCGCAGCTTGACGAGCTGGCGCGTGAGCTGGGGGTGTCGACGTCGACGGTGCGGCGGGACCTGGAGTCGCTGGAGGAGCAGCAGCAGGTTCAGCGGACGCACGGCGGGGCGGTGTATCGCGAGCCCAACGGCGTGCCGCAGGCGGGGCATCCGGCGCTGGCCAGCCGCATGGACGAGAACGTTGCCGCGAAGCAGGCGATCGGGCGCTACGCCGCGGGGCTGGTCCAGCCTTACATGACGCTGATCCTCGACGGGGGGTCGACGGTGATTTATGCCGCGCGGCAGATCACGGCCCGGCCGCTGCAGATCGTGACCAACTCGCTGGCGATCGCCAACCACTTCGCCGACGACGAGCAGGTGGAGCTGCTGGTGATCGGGGGGAATCTTTATCCGCGCACGGGGGTGCTCGTCGGGCCCATCGCCACGGGGTGTTTGGCGGATCTGCACGCGGACATGGTGTTGTTTTCGCTGGCCGGGCTGTATGGGAACGACGCGTTCAACATCAACCTGACGATGGCGCAGGTGGAGCAGGCGATGATGCGGCAGGCGGCGCGGCGGGTGATGCTGATGGACGCGGGCAAGTTCGGGCGCAAGAGCCTGGTGCGCGTCTGCTCGCTGGACGAGCTGGACGCGATCATCACCGATGACGGGGTCGACCCGGCGTGGCGTGAGGCGCTGGGCGAACGGCTGCACGTGGCGGGGGGATAGGAGGGGAGTCGAGGAGTCGGGGGAGTCAGTGGAGTCGGGGAATGGGGAGCAACGAGTGATTCG
>SKPT01000265.1 GCA_007119405.1 Phycisphaeraceae bacterium | reverse complement strand
GCGCAGCGCTGCGGAGCTGACGGACCGGCAGCGGGCGGACTTCGCCGCGTCGTTCCAGGAGGCGGTGGTGGACGTGCTGATCGCCAAGATCGAGCGGGCGCTGGCGCACCTGCCCGAGGCCAGGCGCGTGGTGGTCGGCGGGGGGGTGTCGGCCAACTCTCTGCTGCGCAAGCGATTGGGGGAACTGGGCGAGCGTCGGGGCGTGGCGGTGAATCTGCCGGAGCTGGCGCTGTGCGTGGACAACGCGGCGATGATCGCCGGGCTGGCGCACGCCCGGCTGGAGGCGGGGCAGGTCGATGGGCTGGACCTGCCGGCGGTGGCGACGGGGAGCGGATGATTAGCAACAGAGGCACAGAGAGGACAGAGAAGTGGGGAAGTAGCCACGGATGAACACGGATAAACACAGATCGGGAAGGAGCGGGTGGATGGGGCGATTAGAACTCCGCCACCGGTTCCGTTCCTGCCTTCCTGCCCTTCCTGAATTCGTTATTCGCCTTTTCGAGGACACTCGGCGATCGGTCAGCCTCGCGACGCCGCAAGCGGCTGGGTCATCCGTGTCTGTTTCCCCCTCTTTTTTGTGGTCTCTGTGCCTCTGTGGTTGCTTTTCTTGATTAACGCGGTCGGGCGTCGGCAGCGTGTAAACTGGTGGATGCGATGACGTGGACGCGTGTGGAATTTACGGTGGAGGGCGCGGCGGGGGGTGTGGCGGGGTGCCCGGTCGAGCGTTGGGTGGCGGGGTTCGGGCTGGAGCCGCGGCTGCACGCCGAGTCGGTGGTGGTGGTGCGGGCGCTGCCGGTTGAGGTGCGGGCGGATCTGATGGGGGACGCGGGGTTTTCGTTGTGTGATTACGAGCCTGGGGCGGGCGGTTTCGCGGTGCCGGTGGCGGTGCCGGGGGCGTCGGGTTGCAGCCGCAGCGTGGTGCTCAAGCGGACGCTGCGGGCGAGGCCGGGGGCGTTCGTGCGTTGGCTGATCGCGCATGAGCTGGCGCATGCGTACCTGCGTAATGGCGGGCGCTGGGCGGGGGAGGACCCGGAGCAGGCGGCGGACGCGTTGGCGGCGGCGTGGGGGTTTGCCCGGCCGCGGTGAGCGGTGGGTGACCTGTGGCCGGGGCGGGAGCGAGAGGGGGATTTGCGTTACAATACGTCGAAGTCCGGCATGACTTTGCGCACCCCTAACCCATGGACCGGAATCATGCCTGCTCGCACCGAGCCCCAGACCCAGCCCGACAGTGACGTGAACAAGCCCCGGCAGTATTACAAGACAATCCTCCTGTTCGGCGCCCCGGGGGCGGGCAAGGGCACGCAGGGGCGAATCCTGGGGCAAATCCCGGGCTTCTACCACTTCGCCTGCGGCGACGTGTTCCGCTCGATCGACATCAACTCGGAGCTGGGGCGGATCTTTTACGAGTACTCGTCGCGGGGGGAGCTGGTGCCGGACGACGTGACGGTGCGGATGTGGGCCGAGCACATCCACGCCCGGAGCGTGATCGCCCACTACAAGCCGCGGACGGACCTGCTGGTGCTCGACGGCATCCCGCGGACGCGCGAGCAGGCGGCGATCATGGACGAGTACATCGACGTGCTGAAGGTGATTCACCTTCATTGCGACGACGAGGCGGCGATGTTCGAGCGGCTGCGTCGGCGGGCATTGAAGGAGAACCGCTACGACGACGCTGACGAGCGGGTGATCCGCCAGCGCTGGCAGGTGTACGAGAACGAGACGGCACCGGTGCTGGAGCACTACTCGGCCGAGATGGTGGTGAAGGTCGACTCGCTGGGCTCGCCGGCGCGGATCCTGAGCGACATCCTGAATGTCGTGGTGCCGATTCAGGATGCGCACTTCGCGGCGTTTGAGGGATGAGGGGGGAATTCAGAATTCAGAATGCAGAATGAAGATGGGGGATGGGCGGCTGAGATGGTGGGGTGGGTTTCTAGAATAAGATTGTGAGCAGCATGGGTGACAAGATAAACACCGTCGGTTCGACGGCCAGCGTGCCGGCGGCGATGCCGGACGTGCAGGGTCTGGCGGACACGCGGCGGGTGGCGATCGACAAGGTGGGTGTCAAGGACATCCGCTACCCGATCACGCTGCACTGCCCCAAGACGGGCGGGCGTCAGCCGACGGTGGCGACGGTGAACATGTACGTGGGCCTGCCGCACCACCAGAAGGGCACGCACATGTCGCGCTTCCTCGAGGTGCTCAACGAGCATCACGAGTCGATCCGTTCGGACCAGGTGCTCAAGCTCTGCCGGCACGTGCGCGATCGGCTCGAGGCGGAGGAAGCGCACATCGAGCTGACGTTTCCCTACTTCATCGACAAGCCGGCGCCGGTGACGGGGCAGATGGGCAAGCTGGACGTGGAGGTGACGATCGAGGCGAGCTGCACGGCCACGACGAGCGACTTCATCCTGGCGATGAAGGTGCCGGCGGCGAGCCTGTGCCCGTGCTCGAAGGAGATCAGCGCCTATGGGGCGCACAACCAGCGCTGCCAGATGGAGGTGCGCGTGCGCTTCGCGCCGGGCAAGAGCATGTGGATCGAGGATCTGTTCGAGCTGGTCGAGCGTCAGGCCAGTGCGCCGGTCTTCGCCGTGCTCAAGCGCCCGGATGAGAAGTGGGTGACGGAGGCGGCGTACGACAATCCCAAGTTCGTCGAGGACATCGTGCGCGACCTGGCGATCGCGCTGGACGACGAGCCACGCATCGCGTGGTACCAGGTGAACTCGGAGAATTACGAGTCGATCCACAACCACAATGCGTATGCGTTCGTGGAGAAGGACAAGCGCAAGCGGTGAAGGGGCGAGGCACGAAGTAGAGGGGGGTGTCAGCCGTCGCCTTGAGGCGGCGCGTCGGCGGCCGGGGGGGCGCAGGTCACACGCACGCCAATCGAGCGCCCGCGCCGGCCGGGGGCGGCGGCCCACGGTGCAGTGGCGGGGGCGCGTCGGACCATGAAGCAGATCTACCAGGCCCGCGACGAGATGGAGGCGCACTGGCTCAAGGCGCTGCTGGAGCGTCAGGGTTTCGAGGTGAAGGTGCTGGGCGGGACGCTGTCGCGCATCGTGGGGGAGCTGCCGTTCACCGAGGCGTTTCCGACGCTGCACGTGCCCGACGAGCAGGAGCAGGCCGGCCGCGAGGCGGTGGCGCGGATCGTCGAGGCCCGGCCGGCGGCGGAGCCTGACGCCTCGCCGTGGCGCTGCCCGGACTGCGGCGAGTGGGTGGACGCTCACTTCGGCGAGTGCTGGAACTGCGGGTACGTCAAGGAGGATTGAGCGATTTCGCGAAGCCGCAAGCGGCGGCGGCTCTATACTGCCCGCCATGGCTGAGCCGGCTCTGGCACGCGATGAGGCCCCGCCGCTGCTGCGCAACGTCAGCTTCATGCTGATGTGGGCCAGCGTCGCGGCGTCGGGCTTCGGCGATCGGCTGATCCAGCTCGTGGCGTGGACGCTGCTGGGCATCGACGAGGCCGGGGCCGACGCGTCGTCGATCCAGGCGTCGGTCTACTTTTTCTTCTTCATCCCCTATCTCGTCTTCAGCCCGCTGGGCGGGTGGCTGGCGGACACGCTGCCGCGCAAGTGGATCATGTTCGGCTGCGACCAGACGCGGGCGCTGATCATGCTCGCGGCGTTCCTGCTCGTGCCCGCGGGGGCGGCGCGGGCGATTCCGGCTGAGCACGTGCTCTTCGACCTGCCGGGCGTGGGGGCGTTTTATAGCCAGTGGGCGGTGTACGCGGTGGTGCTGGGGGTGGGCATCATGGCGGCGATCTTCGGCCCGACGCGCAACGCCACGGTGCCGCAGATCGTGCGCACGCGCGACCTGCCCAGCGCCAACGCGATCATCCTGGGCCTGGCGGTGATCGCGTCGCTGATCGGCATCCTGGCGGGCGGGTGGCTGATCGACGTGCTCGACTCCTTGCGGGCGGGGCTCACCGTGGCGATCGTGTCCTTCGCCGTCTCGGGCTGCTTCTTCATCTTCCTGCGCGTGCGCGGCGGCCGGCGGCGGCGCACGGGGCCCAGCCAGTGGCAGCGCCTGGTGCAGGGGGCGAGCTACATCGCGCGCCACAAGCCGGTGCTTCAGCTCGTGATCCTGGGCGTGATGTTCTGGGCGGCGTCGCACGTGCTGGTGGCGGCGATCGCCGCGCTCAACGCGCGCTACTACACGCTGCCGCACCCCTTGATCGCGATGATCACCGGCGACCCCGAGGCCGAGGCGCTGATCCTGCACCTGGCGGTGATGAACGCGACGCTCGGTGTGGGCATGCTCACCACGGCCCTGGTGATCTCCTTCTTCAACACGGCGCGCGAGGTG
Source organism: Phycisphaeraceae bacterium (assembly GCA_007119405.1). The sequence continues at coordinate 1,109 of SKPT01000265.1, read as the reverse complement.
CCCTTTGTCATCACCATCTGCCTGCTGCTGACCGGCGTGTGCGTGCTGGGGCTGGCGGGGGTGCACAGCTTCGGCTACGGGCTGGCATTCGCCTTCGCCGTGGGATTCTTCGGCAACGCGATGGTGGTCTACGTCAACTCGCAGACGCAGTCGATCTGCCCCAACTTCATCCGCGGGCGCGTCTTCGGCGTGCGGGAGATCTTCGGCACCATCGCGGCGGTGGGCGTCAACCTCGCCATCTGGCGTGCCCCCGAGACCGACGCGCTGATGGTGCCGCTGCTGTACGGGCTGGCGGGGGCGTTCATCGCGGTGGCGCTGCTGATGCTGCCCTGGGTGCTGACGCGCGGGCCGATGACACGGACGCTCAACGTGCTTTGGCACCTGTGCCGGGCGTACACGACGGTGTGGCATGGCTTGCAGTGGCGTGGGGTGTCCAACGTGCCGCGCGAGGGGCCGGTGGTGCTCGCGAGCAATCACACGACCGCGCTGGATCCGCTGCTGATTCAGTCGGCGCTGCCGCGGCGGGTGCGCTGGGTGATGCTCAAGGCGTTCGAGTTCCGCGTGCTGGGGTGGTTGTGGCGGGCGATTGAGCCGGTGAGTCTGGAGCGCGGCGCGGGTGTGCGGGGGCAGGTGCGTGCGCTGGTCGAGGCGTTGACCGAGGGTGGCGACATGGTGGGGATGTTTCCGGAGGGGCGTTTGCAGCGTGACCGGCGTGAGCTGGATGAGCTTCAGCCGGGGGTGATCATGGTGGCCCGGCGAAGCGGGGCGCCGCTTGTGCCGGTGTGGATCGCCGGCACGCCGCGTCGGCGGTGGATGCTGCTGCACTTCGCCCAGCCCAGCCGGTCACGCGTGGCGTTCGGTGAGCCATTCAGGGTCGGTGAGGAGATGGACAACGATGAGGCGCTGGCGGAGCTGCGGAGGCGGATGGAGGCGCTGGCGGGGGAGCAATAGCCACAGATGCACACGGATGAACACGGATAAGACCAATTAGCTGGACAGCGCACCTTCGGCTCAAGTTCCGGCCGCTGACGTGCCGATCCTGACCTCCAGAATCCATCGGAGGTTTCGGCATGGACGCTCAGACGCTCTCGAACCTGGCGCAGGCGTTG
>SKPT01000136.1 GCA_007119405.1 Phycisphaeraceae bacterium | reverse complement strand
TCAACCTGGTCAAGCTCCGCCAGCGCTTCGCCCACCACGCGATCGGCGATCCCCCGCGCCACCCCCTTCTGCGCCAGCTTTTGCCTCAGCAGCATCGCCCCCGCGGGCTTGCGGGCGAGTTCCTCGCGTACCAGGGCGTGGGCGAAGGCTTCGTCGTCCAGTTCGCCGCGCTGCTCGAGCGTGTCGAGCACCTGCCGACACACCTCGGGGCCGTGCCCGCGTTTGCGGAGCTTGCCCGCCAGCTCGTACCGGCTGTGCGCCCGCCGGGCGAGCGCCGCCTGGGCGTGGCGCAGCGCCTTGCTGATCGCCGCGGCGTCGGCGACGCGGGCGGCCAGCTCGTCGTCCCAGGGCTGATCCACCGCCAACGCCAGCGCCTCGATCTGCCCCCAGCTCAGCCGGGCGACGATGCGCCGGCCGACGCGCACGGCCGCCCGCGCGGCGTCGTCGTCGATGGGCGTGATCGCGGTGATGCGGGCCTCGGCCATGCGGGGATTGTACGCCCTCGGCCGCGGTCCACCGCCTCCAACAAGCGGCGCCCACACCCTTAGCACCACGTGGCAACGTGGTGCATGGGCCGCCCGATCCACCTCCGGGGCGGATTCCGGACCTGATCCGGGCGGGCGCATGCACCACATTTTCACGTGGTGCCAAGGATATGGCCATCGATGCCTCGCATGGAGACCACCGCTATAATGGCGTTGCCATGCTCCGAAAGCTCATGCGCAGCAAGATCCACCGCGCCACCGTCACGCAGTGCGACCCCGATTACGTCGGCTCGATCACCATCGACGCCGCGCTGCTCCGCGCCGCGGACATCCGCCCCAACGAGGCGGTGCTGGTGCTGGACATCGACAACGCCGCACGCTTTGAGACCTACGTCATCCGCGGCCAGGCGGGCTCGGGCGTCATCGGCGTCAACGGGGCGGCCGCGAAGCTCGTCGAGCCCGGGCACAAGCTCATCATCGTCTGCTTCGGCCTGCTGGAGCGCCACGAGCTGCACAGCCACACCGCCCAGGTCATCGTCTGCGACGACGCCAACGCCATCGCCGAGCGCCTGACCTACGACTCCAGCCTCGAGGACGAGGCGATCGGCGAGGCGGTGTAGCCGATCCGCCGAGGCCGGCCCCCCCTTGGCGTAGGGTGGGTAGCGCGAAGCGAAACCCACCGCTCAGGGTGCCACGGCTTGACCGCGAAGCGGCAAGCCGTGCGATCGTCGGCAAACGCACGGCTTGCCCTTCGGGACAAGCCGTGGCACCCCGGCGAGGGCGAGGTTAAATCAACCATTCAAACGTCATTCGAGCGCCTTGAATCCATTCGTAGCGGGTGCCACTGACAAGGCCGTCCTCGGCCTTGTCAGTGTCGGACGGCATCATGGGTCCGCCACGCCAATTCGCACTGACAAGCTCCGCGGACTCCGCTTGTCAGTGGCACCCTTTTCCACACCCGGCCTGAACCCGTCAGGGCCACGACCCGGGCCGGATCGCCATAGAATGCGGCCCATGGCGTCGGCCGTGCGCATCAGCCTGGCGAACAAGTGCCAGTTGCTCTTCGGAGCGGCGGTGGTGCTCATCCTCACCGCCGCCCTGGTCGTGGTGTGGCAGCGGATGCAGACGCTCGTCGAGCAGTGGCCGCGCCAGCACGCCGAGCACCTGGCCGCGCTCTGGAGCGACGGCGCCATCCAGGCCGACGCCCCGCCCGCCGACCGCCTGCCGGCCGAGCGCCAGTGGGCGTTGACGCTCATCGAGCCGGCCGACTTCGAGGCCCGCGCCGAGGCCGACGACTTCTTCGCCCGCGCCATGGAACGTTTCGAGGAGCGTGCCGACGAGACCGCCTGGTTCGCCCCGGCGCAGGACGAGCAGGGCGAGGTCTACTATCGCTACGCCCAGCCGGTCCGCGCCGCCGCCGCGCCCGATGAGGACGCCCCGGACGATGCCCTGGCGGGCGTGCTGCTGATCGACCTGCGCTCGGCCCAGGCCGCCGCCCAGCGGATGGTCAACCGCATCTACATCATCGCCGCCGGCACCTTCGCCGGGCTGCTGGCCCTGGGCGTGTTCTGGTTCATCACCACGCGGCTGATCCTCTCGCCCGTACGGCTGCTGCGCGACGTCGCCTCCAAGGTCTCGGAAGGCGACATCGACATCCGCTCGGACATCAACACCGGCGACGAGTTCCAGGAGCTCAGCGAAAGCTTCAACAACATGCTGGCCAACCTCAAGGAGAAGCAGGACCAGCTCCGCTCGATCAACAAGAGCCTGGACCTGAAGCTCGGCGAGCTGGCCCAGTCCAACGTCGCCCTGTACGAGGCCAACAAGATCAAGGGTGAGTTCCTCGCCAACGTCTCCCACGAGCTGCGCACGCCGCTGAACTCGATGATCGGCTTCGCCGAGGTGCTCGCCGAGACGCTGCCGGACGACGGCGACGCGATCAACGACAAGCGCCGGCGGTACGTCGAGAACATCATCACCTCCAGCCGCCGCCTGCTGGCGCTGATCAACGACCTCCTGGACCTGGCCAAGATCGAGGCCGGCCGCATCGACCTCAACGTCGCGCCCGTGTCCATCGCCGACACCGTCGAGGGCCTGGTCAACCTCATCCGCCCCCAGGCCGCCCAGCGCCAGGTGAGCCTGGAGACCCGCCTCGAGCCCAACCTCTCGCTCGTGCGCACCGACGCCGGCAAGCTGCAGCAGATCGTGTTCAACTTCCTCTCCAACGCCGTCAAGTTCACCCCCCAAGGCGGGACGGTGACCATCACCGCCACGCAACTGCCCCCGCCGCGCCCGGGCGAGCAGAGCCGCGTGCGCATCAGCGTGCGCGACACCGGCCCGGGGATCGCGCCCGCCGACCAGCAGCGCATCTTCGACAAGTTCACCCAGCTCGACCCCAGCACCACGCGCGAGCATGGCGGCACGGGCCTGGGCCTGACCATCAGCCGCGAGCTGGCGACGATGCTCCAGGGCCGCATCGACCTCGAAAGCGACGTCGGCCGCGGCGCCACCTTCAGCATCACCCTGCCCGTGGTCCTGGAGAAGCGCAGCGTGCCCCTGATGCCCGAGGTCAAGGGCCAGTGATCGCCGGGAACTCAAGTCGCAAAGGGGCCGGGCCTGCAGCCACGATTGCGGTGAAGCGGAATCCGTGATCGATGAGCCGCGGCCGGCGATTTGCTTGACATCGGCCCGTCCGTGCCCGACGATGGCCGCATCGCCCCCGGGAGTCCCCATCGCGTGAGCACTGAGCAGGTCGTCGAGCAGGCCCGGTCGTTCCGCTACGAGGCGCAGACCTCCAGCGAGCAGACGCTCAGCGGCACGATCCGCGCCGCCGACGCCGCCGGCGCCCAGCAGGCGTTAAGGGACCTGGGCCTGACGGTCATCGAGATCGAGCCGGCCGACGAGGCCCCGCGTCGCGGCGCGCTGCGTGGCGCCGATTTCGCGACGTTCAACCATCAGCTCGCGCAGCTCACGGCCGCGGGCCTGCCGGTGGAGCAGGGCCTGCGCCTGATCGCGCGTGACATGCGGCGCGGCCGGATCGCCGCGGCGGTCAATGCGGTGGCCGAGGAGCTCGAGTCCGGCACGCCGCTGGCCGAGGCGTTCGAGAAGCACAAGGCCAGCTTCCCGGCGCTGTACGGCCGGATCGTCCAGGCCGGCGTGCGCGCCAGCAACCTGCCCGGCGTGCTGTTCAACCTCGGCCGGCACGTCGAGCTGATGCAGCGGCTGCGCCTGACGCTGTGGCGGGCGTCGGCCTATCCGCTGGTGCTGCTGGTGGGCATCGTGCTGGTCATCGCCCTGCTGGGCGTGTTCATCGTGCCGCAGTTCCGCGAGATCTTCGACGAGTTCGACACGCAACTGCCCGCGATCACCGCCGCCGTCTTCGCCGTCGCCGACGCGATGGGCGCGATCATCATCGCCGCCGCCCTGCTCTTGGGCGCCCTGGCTGTCGCCGGGGCGGCCGCCCGCAGCCTCGGCCACGGGCCGTGGGTGGTCGACCACCTGGTCATCCCGCTGCCGGTGATCGGCTCGATCGTGCATCGCAACCTGATCGCCCGCTGGATCGACGCGCTTCGCCTGGGCGTCGAGGCGGGGCTGGACCTGCCCGCGGCGTTCGAGCTGGCCGCCGACGCCGTGGCCTCACCGCGCCTGCGGGGCGAGACGGACCGCGTCCTGGCGGAGCTGCGCGCCGGCCGGAGCATCGGCAAGGTGCAGGGCCTGCGCCTCATGCCCGCCACGGTGCCCGCGGCCATCGAGCTCGCCTCGCAGCGCTACGACCTGCCGGGCATGCTCGAGAACCTCTCCCAGATCTACCAGCAGCAGGCGGAGGTGCGCCTGGCCAACGTCCAGGCGCTGCTGACCCCGGCGTTTCTCCTGCTCATCGCCCTGATCGTCGGCACCGTTATCGTCGCCCTGCTGCTGCCGCTGTCGCAGTTGATGATGTCGGTCATGTAAGCGAGGCTCGCCATGTTCGTTCGCATCATGGGCATCGTCCTGCGCGGGGGTTTCTGGCTCGTCGCCGGGACGCTGGCGCTGTTCCTGATCGGCCTGGCCGCGGCGCTGGCCGGGGCGGTGCTGGGCGTGCTGGCGGGCTACTTCATCCCCTTCGCCGCGCTGCTGATGCTGCTGATCGTCGCCCGCGTCGCCCAGCGGCTGAAGCGCCACCACGCGCAGATGGTCATGCAGTACGTCGAGCAGATCCTGCGCCTGAACCTGCCGCTGAGCCCGATGCTCAGCGCCGCCGAGGCCAGCGAGACCGGCGGCACGGCCCGTCGCCTGCGCTGGCTGCGCTGGGCGATCGAGGACGGCGAGTCGATCGGCGAGGGCATCGCCAGCACGTTGCCCGAGATCGAGCCGCGCCACACCAGCGCCTGGCTCGCCGCCGAGCGCCTCGGCCGCCTGCCGGCCCTGGTCACGAGCTGGACCCGCCGCCAACGCCGCGCCGTGGCCCAGCAGGACCCGGACATCACCTACTCCTGGTCGTACGCGATCGTGCTGGTCATCTTCACCGCGCTGCTCGCCGGCGGCATGAGCATGTTCCTCGCCCCGCAGTACGAGGAGATCTTCGACGACTTCGTCGTCACGCTGCCCGCGGTGACGCGGGTGACGTTCGACGCGATGCCGCTGATCGCGCCGGTGGTGCTGCCGCTGGCGATCCTCGCGGCGATCGCCGCGGCGGGCTACGCCCTGCGCATCATGCTCCACAGCCCGGACCGCCGGCCGATGCCCGGCGGGGCGATCATCGGCACGCTGCTGTGGCACCTGCCCGTGGTCCATGGCGTGCAGCGTGACCGCGGCATGGCCGAGGCGTGCGAGCTCGTCGCCGAGGCCGTGGCCGCCGGCCATCCGCTGCACCAGGCGCTGGCGCAGGCGGGCGAGCTGCGGATCAACCCGGTGCTGGGGCGGCGGCTGGCGGCGATGGCGCGGCAGCTCGAAGCCGGGGCCAGCCTC
>SKPT01000320.1 GCA_007119405.1 Phycisphaeraceae bacterium | reverse complement strand
CGACGCCGGTGCCACGGCCGGCGACATGGTCATCGGCGGCGACGTGTTCGCCGGCGCCGCAACGCTCGACGCCGCGGCGGGCTCGCTCCTGCTCCAGGGTCAGCTCGGCAGCGCCAGCCGACCACTGACCAGCCTCCACGCCGCGGCCACCGGCCACCTGACCGCCGGCAGCGTCACCACCGCCGGCTCGCTCACGCTCGCCGCCGGCCAGACGCTGCACCTGCGCGGCGGCGACGAGGCGATCAACGTCGGCGGCGGCACGCTGAGCCTCGACGGCACCGTCACCGTCGGCGGGCCGCGACTCGATCTGACCCACCACGGCGACCGCATCGAGCTGCTCGGCTCGATCGACGCGCCCGCGGCCGAGCTGCACATCGCCGCGCCCAACGACGCGCTGCTGACGCTCGCGGACATGACCGACGTCGCCGCGTTCATCGCCGAGATCGGCGACCTCGACGCCGCGGGCACGAGCCTGCACGCCGGCGCGGCCGGCGTGTCGCTGACCGGGCGCGACCTGACCCTGGGCACCATCGCCACGCCCGGTGCGGTGGCCGTCGCCGGCCAGGCCGTGACCCTCGGCCGCGTCGAGCAGGCGGGCTCGCTGAGCGTCGATGCCGTCGGCGACGTGACGATCACCGACCACATCCTCGCCGGCGACATCGCCTTCACCGCCGGCGGCGACGTGCACGTCGCCGAGCTCGACGGCGCCAACCTGGCGATCAACGCCGACGGCGACCTGTCGATCGCCGGCGACCTGTTCGCCGCGGCCGTGCACCTGCTGGCCACGGGTGAGCTGAGCCTGGCCGGCACCGCCGGCACCAGCGGCCGCCCGCTCCAGGAGCTGCTCCTGACCGCCGCAGGCCTCGAACTCGGCGACGTTTTCGCCACCGGCCGCATCGCCCTCGAAGCCACGGCCGGCGACGGCCACATCACGCTCAGGCCCGGCGCCGCCGGCCGCACACGCATCGTCTCCGCCGGCGGCGACATCTCCCTGCGCACACCGCAGACGGGCACGGCCGCGACGCCGACGATCGTGCGCACCGGCGACGGCGACCTGGAGCTGCGCAGCGGCGGCGGGCAGATCCTCATCGATCGCCACGACACGCTCGGGTTCGCCCCGGGCGCGACCGGCTCGATCCTGCTCGACGCCGCCACCGGCGCCATCGTCCTGTCCAACGTCCACGTCCCCGCCGGCAGCTTCGTGGTCAACACGCGCGGCCACGTGACGCTGCAAGGCGCCCAGGCCAACCCCGGCGTGGTGACGATCCGCGCCGCCGGCGGCAGCGCCTTCACCTTCGAGCCGGTGCAGAGCTGGACCGGCCAGAGCTTCTCCCAGGCCGACGGCGTGCGCATCGACGCGCGGACCATCAGCCTCGCCCCGCCGGGCACCACGCAACTGATCCTCAGCGACCGGGGGCAGGTGATCATCAACACCACCATCGAGCTGCCCCCGACGTTGCCCGCGGCCCCGGCCCTGGGCGATGCGGAGCAGGATGAAGCCCCGGCCGACGTGGAGCTGGAGCTGGACGAGGCCGACGCCGAGATCCTGGTGCTCATGGGCATCGTGCCGCGTCAGCTCACGGCCGAGGAGCGGCGCGCCCGGCTGCGGGGGGCGATGCGCTACCTGGACCTGCCCGACGAGCAGGGCCTGACGCGCGTGGCCGTCTCGCGCCTGGACCTCCGCGCCCTGCGCCGCGTGCTGGACGCCTACCGCCAGACCTTCCTCCAGGACCCGGACGACCCACACACCGGCCGCTACCAGCAGATCCGCGACAGCATCACCGGCGCCCTCTACACCCACATCGAGCAGGTCGGCGATTACGACTCGGCCGCCTTCCACCGCTACCTGGCCGACGAGCAGCACGAGGCCCGCCGGGACATCGCCGCCATCGCCGAGGTGCTGCGTCACCTGGATCGCGTGGGCCTGACCCCTTCCGAGCACCGCACCGCCCGGCGCGAGATCCTCCAGCGCGTCATGCCCGAGGCGCTGCGACTGGCAGAGTTTGAGCAAATCTTCGTGCCCGCCGCGCAACCCGAGGCGCCCACGCTGCCGAGCAGTTGACCGCGCCGCACCGGCCACGCCACGCGCACGCCGCCCGGCCTCCAGCGGGCGATCATCAGGAAAACCTTGACACGACGTGGGGGTTGTGCTTATTTTCATGCCCGCCCGACGCGGCGATCGCCGCCGGCCCCGCTCGAGATCAGCTCTTTAATCAAGGCCTGCCATGACCGACGATCAGTGCGAATCGGCGCCGCGGCGGGGCTTGCTGTCGCTGGTGAGGCTCGCCGCGGCGGGGCTCGTGCTCGCCGCCGCGGGCGCGGCCCACGCGGCGACCTTCTCCATCAACGAGTTCGTGCTCAGCTACCGGCAGGATCGGCCGCGCCAGCCCGAGCTGGCCGACGTCTATGAACACCGTTTCGAGCTCGGCGTGATTGGCGATCTGTTCGTCGACCCGCGGCAGGACGATGCCCAGCGCGTCGAGCGTTTCACGCTGGCCGAGCTTTCCGACGGCCAGGCGCGGGCCTACCACGCCTCGGCGCTGCGCGTCATCGCCTCGCAGGTGGTCGAGGCACTGTCGCAGCGTGGGCTGCTGGGGGTGCGCGTCCTGCCCTCCGAGAACCACATCGTCCAGCGCGACGAACAGCTCGTGGACCTGCGCCCCGGCGAGCAAGGCGCGCTGGAGCTGGTGGTGCTCACCGCCACGGTCGGTCCGGTGCGCACGGTCGCTCACGGCGAACGCTTCGCCGACGCGCCGACGCGTGAGAACCTGCCCGCCCATGAGCGCATTGCCCAGCGATCGCCCCTGGCCGGCCGCGACGGCGAGCAGGAGGGCGACGTCCTGCGCCAGGACGAGCTCGACGCCTATCTCTTTCGCCTGAACCGTCACCCGGGCCGGCGCGTGGACGTGGCCGTCAGCCGCGGCGAGGTCGCCGGCGACGTCGGGCTGGACTTCCTCGTGACCGAGCGCCGGCCGTGGCTGGCCTACTTCCAGCTCGCCAACACCGGCACCCGCGCCACCCGCCGCTGGCGGCAACGCTTCGGGTTCATCCACAACCAGCTCACCAACAACGACGACATCCTCAGCCTCGACTACCTGACCGCCGGCTTCGACCGCATGCACGCCGTGCTCGCCTCCTACGAAGCGCCGCTGCCGAAAACCGACCGCCTGCGCTACCGCGTCTTGGGCACCTACAGCGAGTTCCGTGCCAGCGACGTCGGCCTGCCCGGCGAGGACTTCCGCGGCGACGAGTGGACGCTCGGCGGCGAGCTGATCCACAACCTCCACCAGCAGCGCGAGCTCTTTGTCGACCTGGTCGCCGGCCTGCGCTACCGCCGCATCGGTGTCGACAGCTTCCTCGCCGACGAACGCGAGGGCTTCCTCCTGCCCTACCTCGGCGTGCAACTGGAGCGACAGCGCGAGATCGACCGCGCCTTCGCCAGCCTGGAGCTGGCGCACAATCTCGCCGCGATCGCCGGCAGCGACGCCGACGGCATGGCCGGGCTCGGCCGCACCAACATCCGCAGCCGCGACGAGACCTTCACCCTTCTCGCCGGCGAAGCCAGCTACGCCTTCTTCCTCGAGCCGGTGATCCACGGTCCGGCCTGGCGCGACCCGCAGACGCCCGGCAGCTCGACGCTCGCCCACGAGCTGGCGTTTCAGCTCCGCGCCCAGACGGCGTTCGGCCATCGCCTCGTCCCCCAGTTCCAGCACGTCGCCGGCGGACGCTACTCGGTGCGCGGCTACGACGAGGCGATCGTCGCCGGCGACCACGCTTTGATCGCCACCGCCGAGTACCGCCTGCACATCCCGCGCCTGCTGCACCCGCGCGACCCGGACGAGACGCCGATCTTCGGCCGGCCGTTCCGCATCGCCCCCGAGGCGGTGTACGGCCGACCCGACTGGGACCTCATCTTCCGGGCCTTCATCGACGCCGGCCGCGTCTGGACCACCGACCGCCGCAGCCCGTTCGAGCGCCACGAGACGCTCGTGGGCACCGGCGTCGGGCTGGAGCTGCTGCTGCGCCACAACGTGAGCGTGCGCGGCGACTGGGGCGTGGCCCTGCGCGACGCCGGCCCCGACGACGCGGGCGACAACCGCCTGCACTTCGTGTTGACCCTGATCTACTGACCGCCGACCGCTCGGCAGCGAGGTGACCCATGCGGCTGACACGGCAATGCCCACGGCGGACCTGGACGCGGACGATCGCCGCCGCCGTGGCGATCGCGACGCTCGCCCCGGGCATCGACGCCCAGCCGTCCAGCCCCGGCGGCGAGCAGGTCGTCGCCGGTGACGCGACGGTCATCCGCCCGGACCCGGGCACCACCCGCATCGAGCAGGCGTCCAACCGCGCCATCATCAACTGGCAGAACTTTGACATCGGCGCCAACCACGTCGTCGAGTTCGACCAGCCCAGCGCCGGCGCCGCGGCGCTCAACCGCGTCACCGGCTCCAACCCCAGTGAAATCTTCGGCCGGCTTCAAGCCAACGGCATCATCTACCTCGTCAACCCCGAGGGCATCGTCTTCGGCCCCGGGGCCATGGTGAACGTCGGCGGGCTCTACGCCGCCGCCGGCCACATCGCCGACGCCGACTTCCTCGAGGGCATCGACCGCTTCACCGACATCGCCGGCGACGTCGTGGTCCAGCCCGACGCCATGATCTCGATGATCGCCGAGCCCGACCCCGACGCGATCGTGGCCCTGATCGGCCGACGCATCGAAGCGCTGGGCACCATCACGGTCCCCGGCGGCACGGCCGCGCTCGTCGCGGGCAACCAGGTGCTGATCGGGCGGCGCGACGGACACGTGCACGTGCGCCTGGAGCGCGTCGACGCCGACAACACCGTCACCATGACCCAGGACGACGGCCCGGGCCTCGATGTCGATGCCCAACGCGTCTCCCTCGCCGCGGGCGACTTCGCCAGCCTCGTGGCCGGGCTGGACCAGCTCGACACCCAGGAGGTGGTGCCGGCTCAGCGCGAGATCACCTTCGCCTCGGAAAGCGACATCGCCATCGCCGCCGGCGGCACCGGGCAGACGCTCAGCCAGGCCGGGCTCGAGGCCCTGGCGTCGCGGCAGGCGGGCTTCGAGATCCAATCGCACGGCCGCATCGCGCTGGCGCCCATGGACAACCGGGAGCTGAACCTGCTCGACGCCCCGCAGGCCGCCTTCATCGCCGACGCCGACGGCCAGGGTGGCGGCGACTTCACCATGCACGTCGGCGCCATCGACGCCGACCTGGCCGACGACGGCACCCTCGCCGTGACGCAGCGCGCCGACGCGATCGTGCTCAACGGCGGCCGGCTGATCGTGGAGGCGCATCGCGTCCAGGCCGGGTACCTGCTCTCGACCGGCGAGCTCGTCGAGCGTACGCAGGTCGGCGGCGTCGAGCAGACTTCCTTCGACTCGGACGTGAGCGCGGTCACCGGCGGTGAGGTGGTG
>SKPT01000572.1 GCA_007119405.1 Phycisphaeraceae bacterium | reverse complement strand
TCGTCCTGGCGCTGCTCGATCTCGGCGCGGATCTCCGACCCGCCGACGAACCACGCCTCATGCGCCCCCGGCCACACCTGCCCCAGCACCGCCGGGCCCAGCAGCACACCCACCACCAGTCCCACCGCCAGCAGATAAATGTCCCGCTGATCCGGAAACGGGCTCAGCGTCACGACCGGCCGGGGCTCGTCCATGCCCGGCAGCATACAGGCCGCCCCCGGCTTCGCGAACCCCCTGCCACGCCCAACCACCCGGCCGCGAGGCTCTCTGGCCCCCTTCTCACACACGTTCTAAGATCGCCCCCACCGGTCCGCTCGCTCCCGCCTTCAGCGGAGCCCCTACGATGCCCCAGCGGCGCGCCTCCCTCCACGCCATCCGCTCCATCGCCCGGGCCCTCTCGCCCGCGCTCGTCTTTCTCGCCGTCGCGGCGGCGATGGTCGCGGCCGTCCTGGGCCTCGGCCGCCTCACCTGGTGGCTCTCCGAAGCCGGCCGGGTCTCCCTGGCGGAAGTCGCCACCCTCCAGCCCCCGCCGCAAGCGCTCCAGGACGCCGCCATCCACCAGGTCGACGACTGGCCGGCCGACCGCCCCCGCGCCTTCACCCAGGCACCGGCCCTGGCCCAGGCCGTGGCCAGCGGCGACCTGCCCCCCGTCGAAGACCGCCTGCCCGAGCAACCCCTCGTCATCACCCCGCCCCACCAGGCCGGGCCCTACGGCGGCATCTGGCGCCGATACGCCAACTCGCCCGCCGACGCCATCGGCGCCATCGTCGCCCGCGTCTTCTACGAAACCCCCGTCCGATGGTCCGCCGACGGCCGGCGCGTCCTGCCCAACGTCTTCCGCCACTGGACCATCAGCGACGACGGACACACCTTCACCTTCCACCTCCGCCCCGGCATGCGATGGTCCGACGGCCACCGCTTCACCGCCCACGACATCGCCTTCTGGTACCACCACGTCCTGCTCAACGAGGAGCTCACCCCCAGCATCACACGCGAAATGCGCATCGGCGGCCAGGTCGCCTCCTTCCACATGCTCGACGAACACACCTTCCAGCTCCGCTTCAACGAGCCCGCCGGCCTGCTCATCGAACGCGACCTCACCGGCAGCCTCGGCCAGAGCATGCTCGTGCCCAGCCACTACCTCTCACGCTACCACGCCGACTTCTTCGACACCGACGACGGCCAGCCGCCCGACCACGTCCGCCAGGAAATGGACAGCCGCGGCTACGAGCACTGGACCCAGCTCTACTCCCACAAGGATCAGCCGCGCAACCCCGACCGACCCACCCTCGCCGCCTGGCGCCTCGTCCGCGCCCCGCCCGCTCGCCCTGTCGTCTTCGAGCGCAACCCCTACTACTGGAAGGTCGACCACCAGGGCAACCAGTTGCCCTACATCGACCGGATCCACGTCGAAATCTTCGACCCCCAGATCATCAACATGCGCGCCATCCAGGGCGAGGTCCACATGCAGTTCCGCCACCTCCGCCTGGAAAACTACCCCCTGCTCATGAAAAACCGCCAGCGCACCGACGGCCGACACTACCGCGTCCTGCTCTGGCGCCGCATGTCCGGCAACGAGCTCGTTCTCCCCCCCAACCTCAACCACCACGACCCCGTCCTCCGCGAGATTTTCAACAATCCAACCTTCCGCCAGGCACTGTCCTATGGCCTCGACCGGCGCCTGATCAACGAAGCCATGTTCTTCGGCTCCGGCCAGCCGCGACAGGTCGCCCCCGGCGCCGACTCCCCATTCCACGTCCCCGACGCCGACACCATCCACACCGCCTACGACCCCGACCGCGCCAACGCCCTGCTCGACGAGCTCGGCCTGCGCCGCGGCCGCGACGGCGTCCGCCGACGACCCGACGGCCGGCCGCTGCGCATCCGCATCGACACCACCGAGATGCCCAACGCCGCCGACGTCGCCACCCCCCTCGTCGCCCAGATGTGGTCCCGCCTCGGCATCGCCGCCGAGGTCAACCGCATGAACCGCGACCTCTTCTACCAGCGAAAGGCCGCCGCCATGCACGACATGGCCGTCTGGTTCGGCGAGATCGAGGACAACCCCCTCATCGACCCGCGATGGATGCTGCCCTTCAGCGGCGAGTCCAACCACGCCGTCCGCTACGCCCAGTGGTTCACCAGCGACGGCGCCGTCGGCGAACCGCCCACCGGCGACCTCGCCCTCGCCCTCGAGCTCTACCAGCAGATCGAACGCACCGTCGACCCCGACCGCCGCCTCGAGCTCATGCGCCGCATCGTCGAGCTCAACCGCGACAACCTCTGGGTCATCGGCACCGTCGGACGCACGCCCCTGCCCGTCGTCGTCAGCGAACGCATGCGCAACGTCCCCGACGTCGCCGTCGAGACCTGGCACTACCGCACCCCCGGCAACACCGCCCCCGAGTGCTACGCCCTCGAACCGAGGTGACCCGCCATGTTCGCCCTCATCCTCCGCCGACTGCTCTGGATGATCCCCACCCTCCTGGTGATCTCCTTCATCTCCTTCGTCATCATCCAGGCCCCGCCCGGCGACTACCTCACCTCCTACATCGCCGCCATGGAGGCCCAGGGCGAAACCGTCGACCAGGCCCAGGTCGAACGACTCCGCCGACAGTACGCCCTCGACCGCCCCTTCCTCGTCCGCTACCTCACCTGGATGCAGGGCCTCTCACCCCTGGGCTGGGCGCGCGGCGACGACGCCCTCCTCCTCCCCGCCCTCGGCCACCCCATCCTCAAGTTCCCCGACATGGGCATGTCCTTCGCCTACGACGAGCCCGTCACCGCGCTCATCGGCGAACGACTCGCCCTCACCGTCGCCATCTCCGTCGCCACGCTTCTCTTCGTCTGGGCCATGGCCATCCCCATCGGCATCTACTCCGCCGTGCGGAAATACTCCCCCGGCGACCACCTCTTCACCTTCCTGGGCTTCATCGGCCTCTCCGTGCCCAACTTCCTCCTCGCCCTCGTGTTCATGTACGTCAGCTTCGCCTGGTTCGGCGTCAGCGCCGGCGGCCTCTTCTCACCAGAGCACCAGGGCCAGCCCTGGTCGCTCGCCAAGCTCGCCGACCTGCTCACACGCATCTGGGTCCCCGTGGTCATCATCGGCACCGCCGGCACCGCCGGCATGATCCGCGTCATGCGCGGCAACCTCCTCGACGAGCTCGCCAAGCCCTACGTCATCGCCGCCCGCGCCAAGGGCGTCCCGCCACTGAAGCTCCTCATCAAGTACCCCGTCCGCGTCGCCATCAACCCCATCGCCTCGACCATCGGTTGGGTCCTGCCCATGATCGTCTCCGGCGAGGCCATCACCTCCATCGTCCTCGGCCTGCCCACCACCGGCGAAATGCTCCTCAACGCCCTGCTCACCCAGGACATGTACCTCGCCGGCTCCATGGTCATGATGCTCAGCCTCCTCACCGTCATCGGCACCCTCATCTCCGACCTGCTCCTCATCGTCCTCGACCCCCGCATCCGCTACGAGCAACACGGAGCCTGATCCATGTCCAGCCACGCGGACACACCGCCCCCCGCCCCCGACGCGCCGCCGCCCGCCGCGCCGTCGACCACCGGCCCACCCGCCGATGACCCCGCCGTCGACGCCACCGCCTCACAGTGGCAGCTCATGGCCCGCAAGTTCCGCAAGCACAAGCTCGCCATGATCGCCGCCATCGTCCTGCTCCTGCTCTACCTCGTCGCCGCCCTCGCCGAGTTCGTCGCCCCCTATCCCCTCGACCGCTACGACCCCGAGTTCACCTACGCCCCGCCCCAGCAGCTTCGCCTCATCTCCGACGACGGCTGGCAACTGCGCCCCTTCGTCTATGGCCTGCGGACCATCCGCCACCCCGAAACCATGCAACGCCTCTACGAAGAGGACCGCTCCCAGCGCCACACCCTCCGCCTGCTCGTCCGCGGCGACACCTACCGCTTCTGGGGCCTCTTCGAAACCGACCTCCACCTCTTCGGCGTCGACACCCCCGGACGCGTCCACCTGCTCGGCACCGACTCGCTCGGCCGCGACATCCTCTCCCGCATCATCTACGGCGCCCGCGTCTCGCTGACCATCGGCCTCATCGGCGTCACCCTCAGCTTCGTCCTCGGACTCGCCATCGGCGCCGCCTCCGGCTACTACGGCGGCCCCATCGACAACCTCATCCAACGCACCATCGAAATCATCCAGTCCTTCCCCACCATCCCCCTCTGGATGGCCATGGGCGCCGCCCTCCCACGCGACTGGTCACCCCTCCAGATCTACTTCGGCATCACCGTTGTCCTCTCCCTCGTCGCATGGACCGGCCTGGCACGCGAGGTCCGCGGCAAGCTCCTGGCCTTGCGCGAAGAAGACTTCGTCATGGCCGCTCGTCTCGCCGGCGCCAGCCCCTGGCGCATCATGTACCGACACCTTCTCCCCTCCTTCATGAGCCACATCGTCGTCGTCCTCACCCTCGCCATCCCCAGCATGATCCTCGCCGAAACCGCCCTGAGCTTCCTCGGCCTCGGCCTCCAGCCCCCCATCACCAGTTGGGGCGTCCTCCTCCAGGAAGCGCAGAACGTCCAGGCCGTCGCCCTCAACCCCTGGCTGCTCACCCCCGTCTTCTTCGTCAGCCTCGCCGTCCTCGCCTTCAACTTCGTCGGCGACGGCCTCCGCGACGCCGCCGACCCCTACGCCCGCTAGCGATCGATTTTCGTGGAAACCGCATACGCCCGGGCCCCTCCCGTTGACCTGATGTATGAAATGACCGGGGCAGTTAGAGTGCGACCCTGCACGAACCGATTCAGTGTCAGTTGTGCCTATGTGGTGGGGGAAAAAGGTACCGCTCGCACTTCATCGGCGTGAACCCTGAGATCACGCCGGAGGCCGTGATTCCCAACAGTCGCCATCACAACCTGAACACCCTCGCGGCGAGCGAACTTCATCGCAGGGGACAAAATCGCTGTCACCCGTCACCAAGATGATCTTGTCCACAATCTGCTTGCTAGCAAGCCATGCAACATCAAGTCCGATTTTGATGTCTACTCGCTTCTGTTCCATGTCTGGCTGGAAATCATCATCCACCAGTGATCTCGAACCTTTAAGCAATTCCTTTGCGGTCGCTGCTTTGAGCTTCCATCCGTTGAAAATGATCTCCCCGGCGCGGAAGGCGATCCTTTCTCGAACCTCCAATTCTGATATCAAGGTGGCCATCGTGGCATACGTATCTGTGGTCCCGAAATGCACAGGATTGCCCGACAGTGGTGTTGGATGCGTCCTTCCGTAGGGAGGACAGTGGTAGCAATAAATCCTAAATATTTCCTCATCCTCACGAACGCAATTCTCAGCGAACGCCGCGACCTCTTGCGAAGTGGCCGTACGTCTGCCGAGTAACGGGTAGAGTTTGTAAAGGACGTGACCAAGATCTAACAGTACCGCAGCCCGCTTCATGGATGCCCCCAAAAGAAAAATAGCC
>SKPT01000237.1 GCA_007119405.1 Phycisphaeraceae bacterium | reverse complement strand
GGCGACGGTGGCCCGGCCGTCGAGGCGTCGCCCGGCGCCGATCCACAGCGGGCCGACGAGGCGCGAGGCGGCGAGCGGGTCGAGCCCGTCGTGGGTCCAGATGCCCGGCCCGAGCGTGCGCAGGCCGGGGATCGCGCTGTCGGGGCGCAGCCACAGGCGGGTCAGGTCGCGGGTGAAGCGCATGCGCTCGGCGCCGCGGCGCACGTCGTAGGCCTGGCCGGGCAACGTCAGGCTTCGGCCGTCGCCGAGATGGCGCAAGCGGAGCCAGCGCTGGCTTTGCTCGCCGAGGCTTTGCCAGTGACGGGCGGTGTCGAGGTCGGCGGTGACCGCCAGACGCAGCCGTCGGCGCGGCCCGCGGCCGTACTGCCGGCGGAAGGCGAGGAAGCGGCCCTGCTCATCGGTGACGATGCGCTCGCGGTAGCCGCGCGGCCGCTCGGCTTCAAGGCGCACGGGCAGCAGGTTCCGCCCGCGCCACGCCATCGCCTCGATCACCGGGGCCAGGCGAAAGATCGTCAGCGTCGCCGGCGGCACGAGCAGGTAAAGCTGGGCCCCGGGCGACAGCGGCGTGTCGCGGCCGGCCTCGACGACCTGCACGCGCCGCGAAGCCCAGAAGCGATCGTGAAGCTGCGCCGCGGTCAGGCCCCAGAGCCGGGGCAGCGACTCGTCCGTCCAGACGAGGTCAGCGGCGTCGGTGGCAGGGCGGATCATGGGGCAAGCATCCTTGCAGGCTCAGAAAGCATGGCGGACCAGCCGGCAGTCGCAGCCTTGCTCAGGCACGGCCTGGTGAGGTTGATGGCGTGGCGGGTCATCGCGACTCGCCCTGATCCTGCGCCTCGTCGGCGCTGGCATTGGTGTCCGAGGCCACGGCCACGGCGGCGCCGACGGCGCCGTAGCGTGCGGCGGTGTCCGGATCGAGCCCGGCGACGGCGGCGGCGTGCTCGGAGCGATCGACCGAGCCGGAGACGTAGCTGGCGTACGTCGAGCGGGTGATGTCGTCGTAGGAGGCGTGGTTGAAGACGATGCCGGCGACGTGGGCGCCGACGTGGGCCAAGTGCTCCAGGGCGCCGGTGATGGCGGGCTTGCGATCGCCGCGCGAGACGACGAGGATGGCGGCGTCGGCGGCGGCGGCGGTCATCGACGCCTCGATGCTGCCCAGGCTCGGGCCGGTGTCGATGATCACGCAGTCGTAAGCGGCGCGGGCCTGTTCGAGGATGTGACGGATCGTCTCGGGCGAGAGTCGGCCGGCCTGCCGGGCCCGGGCCGTGCCCACGGGCAGCAGGTCCAGGTCGGCGACGTCGGTGGGCACGGCCACGTCGGTGACGCCCAGGCCGTGACACACGTCCAGGATGCCCAGGGCGGTGCGGCGCTGCACGAGGCGGGCCTGCTCGAGCCGCTGGGCGGTGACCTGGCCGCGCTCGATGAGCACGTCCTCGATGGCCCGGCCGTTGGCCGTGTCGCGTGCGGCGATGAACTGGTCGCGGGTGATGTGGCCCTCGCGAAGCAGCACGTGGGCGAGGCCGGGGTGCCGGGCCAGGTCGATGCGTCGGCTGAGCCCGGCGCCGACCAGGTCGCCGTCGATGAGCAGCGTGCGCTCGCCGCTGGAGGCGAACGACAGGCCCAGGGCGGTGCTCAGGCTCGTCTTGCCCGCGCCGGGCCCGGGGCTGGTGACGGTCAGGACGCGTGCGGCCCCTGGGGTGGCGGCGCGTTCGATCTGAAGCATGGTGCGGATGTGGTGAATGCTGTGGGCGGCGAGGGTGGCCTGCTCCGGGTCGCTGATGTCCTCGGGCAGGCGTGGCAGGACGCCGAGCAGCCTCGCGTTGGGCAGGTCGAGCTGGGCCTGGTCGATGTGCCGCAGGCGACGGTCCATCAGGCCCAGCAGCAGCACCGCGCCGAGCCCCGCGGCCATGCCGCCGAGGCCACCCAGCAGGGTCAACTGCGCCTTGGTGCCCGTGTTCCAGGGCAGGGCGGGCACGCGCGGGGCGTCGACGACCTCGATGCGGCTGGCCTGCGGCGCTTCCAGGGCCAGGCGCTCCAGCCGCGTTTCGGTCTCGTCGATGCGCTGGCGCACGACCTGCATCTCCGTCTCCAGGTCGCCGAGGCGCTCGATGCGGCCGGCCAGCGCGCTGGCCTCCTCCTCGAGGCGCTGGCGGACCCCGGCCAGGTCCTCGAGCCGGGCCTCGACCTGTTCGATCGAGGCATAGCGTCCCAGGCCGAGGATGTCCGGCTCCTGGCCCTCGAGCTCGACGAGGGGCAACTGCCCGGTGCGCAGGGCGTGGGCGAGCTCGTCGATCTGATCGTTGAGCGCGTCGAGGGCGGAGCGGGCCTGGGTGACGTTGCGGTGGTTGGGGCCGCGTCCCACGCGAAGCTGGTAGGCGATGAAGCGGTGGATCGCCTGCCGCTCGTCGAGCATCCGGGCCAACTCGGGGTTGCGCGCCGCGAGCTGCTCGGGGCTGGTATCGGTCAGGTCCTCGGGTCGGGCCTCGGCGCGCTCGCGCATGGATCGGACCTGAAGCCGGGCCTGGCGCATGAGCATGTCGACGCGGCTGATGTCGGCCAGTTGCATGCCGTAGCGCTGGCGGATGCCCTCACTGCCGTGGCTGCCGACGACCTGCTCGCGCTGGCGGTTGAGCCAGGCGAGCTGGCGGCGCAGGCTGTCGCGCCGGTGCTCGAGCGTGCGCTGGATGCGCTCGTCCTCGGTGCGCTGGCGCTGGCGGTAGAGCTCGAGGTAGGTGTCGACCATGGCCTGGGCGCCGGCGGCGGCGGCGCGGGGCTCGGGGTCGTGGAAGTGGATCTGGACGATCTCGGTCCGCCGGGAGTGGTCGATCAGAAGCCGGCCTCGGAACGCCGCCGCGGTGAAGCCCTCGCGGTCCAGGCCCCGCCAGGCCTCGTGCCGCATGGCGCGTTCGATGACCGGCAGGCTGAGCATGAAGTTGATCTGGGCGTCGATGTAGGCCTCGTACTGCGGGATGCGGCCGGTGACGTCCGTGTCGTAGAGCACGCTGCGCACCTCCGGGGCGATGCGCAGCTTGGCGATGGAGCGGTACTCCGGCTCGATGTAGCGCGAGCCGGCCACCGCCCCGCCGATGCCCAGCAACACCGCCAGCAGCACGGCCCAGTGGTATCGGCCGCGCAGCAGCGCCATGGCGTGGCGCAGGGGGTTGGCGTGGGGCACCGCCTCGGGCGATTCGTGCGCCAGCGGATCGTGATGCTGGTCGTGGCGGTCGCGGCGGTCGTTGGGCATGGGTCAAGCTCCATCAACAGTGGGCGGCGCGTCGACCGCGGGGCTGAGCACGCGATCGACCAGGGCCTGTCCCGGGCCGACGACCGCGCCGCGCCCGACAATCGAGCGTACGACGATGGCGCCCGGGTCGACCCGCGCGCCGCTGAGCACGACGCTGTCGTGGAGCATGGCGCCGGCAGCGACGCTGGCCCCGGGCTCGACGATGCCGAAGGCCGGCGCCCACGGCGACACGCGCCGGCCCTGGCGCAGCAGGCGCTGGCGGTGGTACAGGCGCAGGGCCCGGATGTAGCCGCCGGCCGTGCGCACCGGCGGGGTCAGCGCCCGGCGGCGGCGCACCACCACCACGCGATGGTGCGCGGCGATGCGCGGCAGGGCCTGCTCCTTGAAGTCCACGTACCCCAGCGCCGGAACCCGGCGCAGCGCGCCGCAGCGGATCAGGTACACGTCCATCGGCGTGCCGTCGTCCTGCGCCAGCACGCGCACCGGCGCGTCATGCTCCAGCAGCAGGCCCAGCAGGGGCTCGATCGGCTCAAAGACGATGCGCGACGCGGCGGCGACGAGCAGGTGCTCGTGATCGTCGTGCTCCTCGGCGATGTCGCGCAGCAGCCCGCCCGTGCCACGCAAGGGGCGCGGGTCGCGCCGCAGCTCGACGGCCGGCTCGGGGCCCAGGCCCGCCAGCGCCGGGGCCATCACCGCCTCGTTGATCATCACGCGCACGCTCAGGCGCGGCTCGGCGGCGGCCAAAGCGGCAAGCTGCTCCTGCCAATGCCTGAGGATCGATCGCTGCGGCTCCAGCGGCAGCTCGGGGATGGCCCGGCCGGTGACCAGGCTCAGCCGCCGTGGCCGCAGCGCCCCGGCGAGCAGGACCACCGACGCGAGGCGCTGGTTGAGCTCGAGGCTGATCGGCCTGGGCATGTCCAGGGTCATGCGGACTCTCCGGCGGGCGCCGTCGCTGATCGAAGCCATGCTGCAAAGCGCGCACCAGCGGGCGCGGAACCGGCCGCGGACGTCCGCGGCTCGCCGAGCGGCCAGCGGCAACCGTGTCGTCAGTTGGCGTCCGTGCCAGGGATCGGCTGGGGGGTTGGCCCGGCCTGGGCGTCGCGGCGGGCCACGAGCTGGCGCAAGGCGTTGAAGTAGTGCTCGACCTCGGGTCGCACGCGGCCGACCAGCGCCTGCTCGACCCGCCGGGCCTGCTCATGAAGCCAGCCGGCGTGGCGCTGCGAGAGCTGGGCGAGGTCCATGGCGTGGCCGAACAGCTCCACGACGCTGCCGCGGGCGCGCTGGAGCGACCGGGCATGGGCCTCGAGCACCTCGGGCTCACCGGCGAGGTAGTGGAAGTAGGGCAGCAGCGGCAGGTTGTTGCGCGTCGGGGGGACGTAGCGGCGGCGCTTGCGCAGCTCCACGAACTGGCACACGAGCTGGCTGGGGTGGATCATCTGCTCCGCGGGGATGGGCATCACGGACGTGCGACCGCTCAGACGCTGCGGGTAGAGGAACGTGTCGTACTCGATGCGGCGGCCGTTGAGCCTGGCCACGCGGTTGAACAGCTCGACGGGGTGGACGTGGGCGCGGAGCCAGTCGGCGTTGAAGATCATCTCGAAGGTGGCGACGAGGCCGTCGTCGTCACCCACGCCGTTGCCGCGGTAGTAGCGCGGGCCGAGGAAGTGGTCACCGCGCCGGCGGATCTCGTGATAGCGCTCTTCGATGACGTCGGGGCGCAGCAGCAGGGCGTCGAGGTCGTGCAGCAGGGCGTAGCGGGTGCGCACCGCGCCGACGCCCAGGGCCCAGCTCATCCAGCAGTAGGTCCATGCCCAGCCGATGCGATCCATGATGCGCGCTTGCATCGGGCTGTAGTGGATGAAGCGGGGATTGAGCTCGGCGAAGCGTGTGGCCAGGTCGCGCTCCAAGGCGGCGTCGCGGCGGCGTTGCGTGACATCGAAGACGATGACCAGCTCGCGCAGGTGGCGGCGCTGCTGCTGCATGAGCAGGGCGAGGTTGGGGTAGAGCACGCGCGTCATGGACGCCGGGCAGCCGATGATCAGCGTGTAGCCGGCCGCGGGGTTGGCGATGGGCCGCCAGTCGTAGAGGCGTGTCAGGACGGCGCGCAGGGCGCGGTTGCGCATCCAGGCCTGGAGGAAGCGGCGATGGGAATGGAACTTTTCGCGGTCGCTGTTCATGCTCGGGCCTGCATGGCGCCGGCCACGCCCAGTTGGCGCAGGCG
>SKPT01000362.1 GCA_007119405.1 Phycisphaeraceae bacterium | reverse complement strand
GATCGCCGCGTTCACCGGGCACACCTGCTCGCACGGCGCGTTCTCGCAGTGCACGCACATCATCGGCTGGTGCACCACGTCGGTCTCGGCCTCGGGGTCGCCCTTGAAGTAGCGGTCGATGCGAAGCCAGTGCAGCTCGCGGCTGACGAGCACCTCTTCCTTGCCCACCACCGGCACGTTGTTCTCCGCCTGGCACGCCACCACGCACGCGTTGCAGCCGATGCACGCGTTCATGTCCACGCTCATGCCCCAGGCGTGCGGCTCATTGAACGCCACCGGCCCACCCGGGCGCTTGGCCTCGAACGCCGGCGTCCCCGCGGGGTACGGCGGATCGTAAAGCTGAAGCGGCAGATCGCCATTGGCGGTCCGCCGCGCCTGGTGCGGGTCCTGCCGATACGACGCCAGGCTCATCTCCTTGATGATGTACCCGCTGCCGCCGCGCTCACCCGTGCGCTTCGTCACGCCCCACTCGCCGGTGGGGTCAATCAGGTGATGGTTCTGCGTCGTCGCCAGCCGCTCGCGCCGCCCCGCGGGCTCCACGCTCGCCGCCGCGACGTGCGGGGCCTCAACCGTCCGAAGGCGGTACGTGTCCACGCCCACGCCGTCGCCGATGCGACCGGCGGCGCGTCGACCATAGCCCAGCGACACCACGACGGAACCGGCGACCTGCCCCGGCGTGGGGAAGACAGGCAGCTCGACCTCGCGGCCGCCCACGCTCACCCGCACCACGTCGCCCTGGCTCAGGCCCAGCCGGCGGGCGTCGGTGACCGAGATCCGCGCCACGTTGTCCCACGTCAATTTTGTGATCGGCCCGGGCAGTTCCTGCAACCAGCCGTTGTTCGCCCAGCGGCCGTCGAGCATCGACGTGTCGGGGCGAATCACCACCTCGAACTCGCCATCGGCCGCATCCAGCCGCTCCGGCACGTTGGCGGGGGCGTCGGCGCTCGCGTCGTTGACCGGCTCGAATGCGCTGTCGGGCACCAGGCCGCGATGCAGCACGCGGCGCCAGGCGCGCTCGAAGTCGTCGCCCGCCAGCACGTCCTCGCGGAACGTCGCCCGCACCAGCTCGTAACCCTGGGCCTCGCCCGCCTCGTCACCCAGCGCCAGCGCGAGCATCTCGATCGGCGACTTGCCGTCGAACAGCGGCAGGATCAGCGGCTGCTGCACGCCCACCGTCCCGTCCCACGCACGCCCGTCGCCCCAGGCCTCAAGCTCGTGCGCCGCGGGCGCGTGCCAGGTGGCCGTACGCGCCGTCTCGTCCGCGTACAGGCCAAGGTGGATGACCTCGTCAACCTGGTTGAGCTTTGCTTCGAAGTCCAGCTCCGCCGGCGCGTCGTAGGCGGGGTTGCCACCGAGCACCAGCAGCGTGTCGATCTCGCCCGCCTCGATCCGCCGCGCCAGCTCGGCGATCTGCTCACCCTGGCCCTGCTGCGGGTCGCCGGGCTCCTCGAAAAGCTCGACCGTCGCGCCCAACGCCCCCAGGTGCGCGTTGATCGCCCACGCCAGCGCATGCACCTCGGCAGGCTGAGACTCGCCGACGACCAACACCGCCTCTCCCTCGTGGCGGTGAAGGTCATCGACAAGCTTCTCAACCCACTGCGTCGATCCGTTCAGATCACCCCCGCCACCAGCCCCATCCCCATCAATCACCCCCAGCCGCGCCGCCACCGCGCGCACCAGCGCCGGCACTTCGCTGACCCGCACCGCCAGCCGCTCGTCCGCCACCGAGCCCGTGACGCTGAACGTCGGCTCCGCGGCGTAGAGCCGGCTCATCTGCATCTCGCTGTCCGCCTGCTTGCGCGTCGCCGCCCAGTCGCGGGCGTGGCGCACCGCGGCCGGGTGCATCAGCAGCGGGTCGGCGTCGAAGCAGGCGATCACGGCCGCGCGGTCCAGCCGATACGCCGGCCGCATCGCGCGCCCGAACGCCTGCCGCGTCCCCGCCAGCTCGTTGTCGCGATTGATCGGCTCCCACTCATACCAACCCGCCTCCGGGTGCCGCTCGCGGAAGCGCGCCGCCAGCCGCGCCCGTGTCGGGCTGTCGCTGCGCCGCGTCAGCACCGCCAGGCGCGACGAGTCAGCCCCCTGCCGCTCGCCCACGCGCTGCTGCATGAACGCGACAAGCTCCTCCCACGTCGTGCGCTGCCGCGCCTCGCCCCGGCCGCGCACCGGGAAGCGCGAGCGGTCCGGGTCGTAGAGGTTCAGCGTCTCCGCCTGCGCCCAAGCATCCGTCGCCCCCTGCGAGTAGGGATGCTTGGGGTTGCCTTCGATCTTGATCGGTCGGCCGTCGAACGACTCGACCAGCACGCCCAGCGCCGAGCCGCCACGCTCGGTCATCGACGCGAAATACTCCGGCTGCCCCGGCACGCGGCCCTCGGGCCGCTGCGCGAAGGGGGCAAGCTTCGTCTCCTCCCACCGCCGGCAACCGCCCAGCGTCAGCCCGGCCAGCGCCATCGACGCGCCCATGAGCTGAAGGAACCGCCGACGCGACACCGACAGCGTCGCCTCGTCGATCGCGCCGCCGCCGGGATAGCCCAGCAGCTCGCGAAACTGCGGCGAGTCCGCGTATTCCTCCAGGCTGCGCCAGTACGCACGCCCCGTGATGTTGGGTGTTAGCGATGACACGTCGAGCAGCTCATCATGTAGGTGCGACTGTGAATGTTGTACTTCTCCTTCAACTCCAGCCCGATCTGGCGCTGGGCCTGATCGCGCGTCATCCCCTCCGTCTCCACGCCCTGGGCCTCGAGGTGATCACGCGGATCCCACGCCAGGTTCGTCACCTCTTCCAGCGGACGCAGGTGCATCTCCGGCTGCTGGTGGCAGTCCAGGCACCACGCCATCGACATGTTCTCCGCCATGTACACCCGCTCCATCCGATCGACCCGCCCGTGGCACTCCACGCATGAGACGCCCCGGTTCACGTGCGCCGAGTGATCGAAGTAGACGAAGTCCGCCTGGTCGTGCACCTTCACCCACTCCACCGGCCGGCCCGTCTCGTAGCTCTCATGCACCGGCCGCAGCAGCGGGCTGTCCTTGGCGATGCCCGCCACGCCCTCCTCCGGGCTGTGGCAGGAGATGCAAAGCTGCGTGTCGGGGATGGCCGCGAAGCTCGCGTCCTCCACCGTCGTGTGGCAGTAGCGGCAGTCCATGCCCAGCTCCCCGGCATGCAGCGCGTGGCTGAACGGCACCGGCTGCGCCGGCGCGTAGCCGCGCCACAGCGTGTCGGCCGAGAGCCCGAAGCCGATCACCACCGGCACGTACAGCCCCCCACCGACCGCACCGAGCACGAGCAGCGGCAGCAGGTAGTTGGCCCACCGGGGGAAGACGAATCGGCTTGCCTGCTTGTCACTTGCCATGAGGATTCAACCGCCGCGAGGCGGGGATTGTAAGACAACCCCCTCCGCTTTCAAGCCCGCCCTGCCGGGCACGAAAAGCCCAGAAGATAGCTACCTCGCCGCCGCTTGACAAAACGGCATGCCCGCCGGCGCCGAGAAGTGCGAATAAACGACGCTGTCTCAGAGGCCTGGCGCAAAATCCCCGCGGCGCTGCAACCCATCGCGCCCGCGTGAGC
The DNA here is from genome assembly GCA_007119405.1 of Phycisphaeraceae bacterium. The sequence goes on along the minus strand of SKPT01000362.1, from coordinate 1,918 downwards.
CTGGCAACCAGGCCGGGATCACCCCGATCCGTGAAGCGCCGTTCGGATACACCGAAACGAAACACAAAAGATCGCGATACCTTCTATCGCGGCTCGCGGTAGATTTCCTCGTCCTCCGAGCCGCCCTCGGTCTCCACCATCGCCTGACCCTTGGGCCAGAACGGCGTGAAGAGCATGAACGCCACCGCCGCCGGCAGCAACCCGGGCAGCAGCGTGTTGCTCACCAGGCAGCCGGTCAGGGCGATCAGGCCCCCGATCTCCGCCGCGATCCAGATCGTGAACTGCCCCTTGAGGTAGCTGCGCGGGTCGATCCCCTGCCCGCGCCAGTAGGCCCGGAACAGGTAGTCACGCAGCATGAACGCCGCCGGCAGGCTCAGCAGCAGCCACAGAAGCGATGCGATGAAGAACCCGCTGGCCAGGCCCTGCCGCCGCGGCTCGCCGTCGAACGCCACGGTCGCCAGCACCGCCAGGAAGACGAAGAAGGGGATCAGCAGCAGCGTCAGCCAACCCATCCAGGCCAGGCGCAGCGCCCGCTCCGTGCTCATCGTCTCGCCGCCGCTGTCAGTCATGGGCCTGCTCCTTTATCCTTGCTGCCTGCATTCTACGATCGCCAGCCCGACGTTCGCGCTCCCGCCCTGCCGGGGCGACGCAGGGCGGCACCCCGGCCATCGCACGTCGCACCTGTCACTCCTTTGAGGCGCACCCGCACCGGGGCGCCTGCCCGGCGGGCGCCCCGCTTCTTGTCCCCCCGGGCCGCGGCGCATAAACTCCGCCTCATGATCCGCTTCGCCGCCCTCGCCTGCCTGCTCGCCGCCCTGGCCGCGCCCCCCGCCGGGGCCGACGCCGAACAGATCGTCGACGCCGGTGACGACCCGCGCTACCCGGTCGACGCGATGGTCGGGCAGGTCAACGGCCGACCCATCTTCGCCCGCCGCGTGCTGGCGCCGCTGAGCGAGGACCTGGCCCGCCTTGGCGAGCAGTTGCCCCAGCCGATCTTCCGCGAGCAGGCGGCGGAGCTGATTGCGGGCCGGCTGGACCAGATCGTCACCGAGGCATTGATCCTCGCCGAGGCCGAGCGCGACCTGACCCGGCGCGAACGCCAGGGCGTCGCCCACATGGTCCGCGAGCAGGAGCGCGAGCTGATCCGGCGTCACGGCCGCGGCTCGCGCGCCCTGGCCGACGCAACGCTGCTGGAGCGCACCGGGCAGAACCTCCAGCAGACGCTGCGCGAGTTCCGCGAGGAGATCATCGTCCGCGAGCACATGCGCAAGCACCTGCACCCGCGCATCAACGTCACCCGCCGGCACATCCAGCGCCACTACGAACAGAACCGCGAGACCTACCACCCGCCGGCCCGGCGGACGTTGCGCGTCATCCTCGTCGGCGACGCGACCGAGGCCGCCGCCGTCACCGAGCGCCTCGACGCCGGCGAACCGTTCGCCGACATCGCCGCCGACGAAAGCCTCAACGCCTACCGCCCCCACGACGCCGGCGAACTCACGGTCACGGGCGACAATTCCCTCGCCCACGCCGCCCTCAACGACGCCCTCGCCGAGCTTGATCCGGGCGAGCACGTCGGGCCCATCGCCGGCGGCGAGTCCTACTGGTTCCTGGCCCTGGAAGAGATCGAGCAGCCGCCCAGCCGCACCCTGCGCGAGGCCCAGCTCGAGATCCAGCACCGCCTGCGCCGCGAGCAGTTCGACCGCCTCTCACGCAACTACCGCCAGCAGCTCTACGAGACCGGCAGCTACAACCCCATCCCCGAAATGGCCGACGCCCTGCTCGAGATCGCGGTGACGCGCTACGCCAACCAGGCCGGAAACAGCCACAGATAAACACGGATGAACACAGATAAGAGCCGGTAGCCGACGCAAGCGGACCGCCTTCCGACCCCCCTCCCCTCGGGAGGGGCTGGGGG